>NZ_CBFIHX010000014.1:0-44982 GCF_965662505.1 Pseudomaricurvus sp.
TCACGTTGCGGGTTATCCCGGGCTATCAGCAAGACACCTTCAGTCCGGTGCAGCAGCGTCTGTTTTTCCACAACACGTTTGAAGTCAGCGATCGTTGCGACCGCATGGGCTATCGACTCACAGGGCCACAGGTAACATCCAACATTGAGGGTATTTTGTCCGAAGGCATTTGTCTGGGCGCGATACAGGTTCCCGCCGACGGCCAGCCAATTATTTTGATGAACGATCGGCAGACCATTGGCGGCTACCCGAAGCTGGGCTCGGTACTGTCACTGGATCTGGCCAAGCTGGCGCAACTGTTACCCGGCGGCAAGGTCAACTTTACCGCCATCAATATTCACGACGCCCACAATGCACTGCATTTGGCACACAGCCGGTTTAAGCGAGCGCAACTGACGCCGCTCGATTGAAGCGACCAAACCGCGTACACATAAAGCCGAGCTCACACCCACACACTGAGCCGGACTCAAACCCAAGCACTGAGACTGTATGAACCAGACCACAACCGACGAACAAACCCTGAGCCAGTCCATCGAAGACTTGTTGGTCGCTCGCAACCCGCGCGGCATGAAAGAAGCCCAGTGTGCGTTGACGCCGGGCTACTATCGACGGGCAGCCCGTTTGATGCGCGACATCAAAGGCACTGTATTGATCGGTACCGGTTTTCCTGTGGTCGACACCTTTGAAACCGATGGCCCGGTCGGCGCAATTGCTCTGTACAACGCGCTGGAGAAACTGGGAGCCCAGCCGGTGATTGTCTGCGGTCCGCCACTGTCCACGTCCATGGCCGATCAGTTTCGCGTGCACGAAATCAAAGTTGGCCCCCACAATCAGCGAGAGCAGGAAGCGCAGCAGGCGCTGCAACAACTGCAGCCGGAACTGATCATTTCCATTGAACGCCCCGGACAGGCAGCCGATGGCAACTACTACAATATGCGCGGAGAGGACATCAGTCCGCGCGCGGCCTGTTTCGATACATTTATGCAACAAGCCAGCTGCCCGACCATTGCCATTGGTGACGGCGGCAACGAAATCGGCATGGGGAACATTCAGGACGCGCTCAAAAATCTGGACATTGTTCCCGCAGCCACCACTTGCAGCGAACTGGTTATTGCCGATGTGTCCAACTGGGCGGCGCACGGACTGATTGCCCTTCTGGGCTGGTGGAAACAACAGGACTTACTGGCAGACATTGACCCGGAAGCCATTCTGCAATATTTATCGGAGCGAGGTAGCGTTGACGGCGTCACTCGCCTGAATACATTAACCGAGGATGGCATGCCCGCATCCGAAGGCATCAGTGTGATTCACGAACTGCGCAAGCTGACTGGATTTAACAACTGATGCGTCAACTCACCGGCTTTGCAAATTAAAACGCAACCTCTTACAAGAGCAACCAGTATGCGGATCAGAAACTTATCGACCTTTGTCAAAGTGGCTCAACTGGAAAGCTTTCACGCCGCGGCGCGCCAACTGC
This sequence comes from Pseudomaricurvus sp., assembly GCF_965662505.1. NCBI lineage: Bacteria > Pseudomonadati > Pseudomonadota > Gammaproteobacteria > Cellvibrionales > Cellvibrionaceae > Pseudomaricurvus > Pseudomaricurvus sp. The sequence continues at coordinate 1,478 of NZ_CBFIHX010000014.1, forward strand.
ACGCCACTCAACCGGCTATTTCCGCCCGCATTGCGGCACTGGAAACCGAGCTGGGCGTGAAGCTGTTTATCCGCGATACCGGTGGTACACGCCTTACGTCACGTGGCCAGCAACTTCTGCCCTACGCCGAAAAGCTGGTTGCCATCAGCCGCGAGATGAAAAATCAGATCAGTGAAGACGTGCCCGAAACGGGCACCATCAAAATCGGCATCGCCGACACCATCGCTCACCTGTGGGTCGGACCGCTGCTCAGCCACTGGCACGAACAGTTTCCGCTGATTGAATTCGAAATTGCCGTGGACGTTTCCAGCCTGCTGCAAAAACAACTGGAAAACCACGAACTGGATCTGGCGTTGATGGTGGCCCGGGAGCACTCCCACACCACGGTCAGCCAACCACTGTGCAGCTATTCACAGTGCTGGGTTGCCTCTCCGGCGCTGTTCGAAACCCACCCCAGCCTGAGCGGAACCCTGGAGCTGGACCAACTGGCCCGCTTTCCAATTCTCAGTTTTCCCCGCGGCACCCACCCCTGGCAATACCTGCACGACCTGTTTGCCCCGATGAACGATCGACGCCCAATGCTGCACACCTGCAGCTCTGCCGAAAGCCTGTTAACCCTGGCCCGACAGGGACTGGGAATCACGCTGCTGCCTCGCCCTCTGGTAGAAGACCTGTTAAAGCAAGAACAACTGATGGAACTGGACACCACACAGGAAGCTCCGGAATTGAGCTTTTGTTGTAACTGGCGCACAGACGATGATCGCATCCTGCCAAGACTGCTGGCAGACAGCAGCCGGGACACCATCAACTAACGTCAGCAGTTGAAATCGACGACACCAAAATCTGCCGCCAGTCGTCATTAATAAGGTTAAAATCAGTGGATTCCACTAAAACCTGAGTTTTGGTAGTGGATTTCACCGAACCAGCGTATGAATAATCGATTTTACTCCGGGGCCTTATGATAAAGTTTGCCTTATTGATAAGCCTTATTAGTCAGTTGGCATCTAGCTCCACAAGGGGAAAGCAAGCCAGCCCCACCACCGATGTATAGAGAAAGAACCCATGAGTATTGTTTTTTTGAATGACGCGTTTATGCCAATGGAAGAGGCCAAAATCTCTCCCATGGATCGTGGCTTTTTGTTTGGCGATGGCATTTACGAAGTGATTCCATCTTATGATGGTCAGCTGGTGGGTTTCGCACCGCACATCGAGCGCATGAACAACGGCATGCAAGAAATTGGTATCGACTTCTCCTGGCCGCTGGAAAAGTGGCGTGAAGTCTGTGAAAACCTGATCGAAAAAAATGGCAACGGCAATCTGGGCATTTACCTTCACGTCAGCCGTGGTGCCGACACCAAACGTTTCCACGCTTATCCGGAAGGCGTTGCGCCAACCGTGTTTGCGTTCGCTTTTGAAATTCCCGCCGCTCCCGTTGCCGATAAGCAACAAGCCAAAGGCTACAAGGTCAGCACCACCCGCGATCTGCGCTGGGAACGCTGCCACATTAAATCCACGGCTCTGCTGGGCAATGTCATGCATTTCCAACAAGGCTATGCACAGGGCGCGAACGAAACTCTGCTGTTCAACGCCAACAATGAATTGACTGAAGCTTCCGCCTGCAACGCCTACATCGTGAAAGACGGTGTTGTGGCCACGCCACCACTGGACAATCAGATTCTGCCAGGCATCACCCGCTTTATGCTGCTCGACATCCTGAAAAAAGACGGCACCATTAAAATGGAAGAGCGCATTGTGACCATGGACGAAGTCTTCAATGCCGACGAAGTGTGGGTCACTTCTTCTTCCAAAGAAATTGCTCCCGTCATCGAAATTGATGGCAAGCCCGTGGGCAATGGCGAAGTGGGCGATGTGTGGCAAGCCGCACAAACGCTTTACAGTGCCGGCAAGCACAACTACTGATCGCAGGCTGAGAGTAAAAGACGCGTATGAGCCGTCCCGCCAAAGCCATCGTTGATCTGGCTGCTATTCGCCACAACTATCAACTGGCTCAAAAGTTAACGCCCAATGCGCAACCGCTGGGCGTTGTGAAAGCCAACGCTTATGGTCACGGCAGTGTGGCCGTCGCTAAAACTCTGGAGCCACTGGCTCCGATTCTGGCTGTTGCCTGTATCGAAGAAGCCATCGAATTGCGTCAGGCCGGAATCGTAAAACCGATTCTGCTTTTAGAAGGCGCGTTCGAAGCCGACGAAATCATCACCGCCAGCGAACAAAATTTCTGGTTGATGGCCAGCGGCATTGAGCAGGTTGAGATGATCGCCCAAGCCAAGCTCGACGCAACACAAGCCAACCTGGACGCAACACCGTCCAACGCACTGAACGTCTGGCTAAAAGCCGACACCGGCATGCACCGTTTAGGGCTCACCGGTGATCAGGTAAAACAGTCGTACGCCCGCCTTAAGGCTTTGCCGTTTGTGGCCGATGACATAGTTATCGCCACTCACTTTGCAGCCGCCGATGAACTGAACAGTGATTTTACTCAGCAACAGATTGATTGCTTTGCCTCTATGACAGAAGGCTTAACAGCCCCCGTCAGTCTGGCCAACTCAGCGGGCATTCTTGCGTGGCCACAAGCACACGGCAACTATACCCGCCCCGGTATTATGTTGTACGGATCGTCACCGTTCCCGGACGCGCAAGTGAATGCGGATAAATTGAAGACCGTTATGTCACTGGAGTCAGAAGTGATTGGTGTGCGTACCATCGAGGCGGGCGAAACCGTCGGTTACGGTCGCAGCTGGACAGCACAACGTCGCTCTACTATTGCCACCGTCGCCATCGGATACGGTGACGGTTATCCACGACAGATGCCCAACGGCACGCCGGTATTTATCAACGGCCAACGCGCCGAACTGGCCGGACGTGTTTCCATGGATATGATTACCGTGGATGTCACTGAAATCGGGACTGTTAATGTAGGCGACAATGTGGAATTATGGGGGCACAACATTCCACTTAATGACATTGCCAATTGTGTTGGCACCATCAGTTATGAACTGGTCACGCGTATGCCTTTACGCACACCGCGACTGTACATAAACGCAACCTGAAAACGTAAATACTGAATACGCTGTGTGATTTTTTATCGAAAGCCACGGTGTTCAGACACGAACCGCAAGCACTCAACAGGTAACCCCTGAATGTTTGCCAATGGGTCACAAGCCCAAAGCAGGAGTTTATATGTTGTACAAAGGTTATTTTTCTCTGGCTCACTGGTCTAATGCGGGCGAACAATTCTGGGTTCGCTACTGCGCTGTATTCCAGGCTGATTTTTTTCAAACCGGCGGCGCGGTGTTGCGTAAACTGGCTGCGAAAAAAATGCAGGAGCTCAATGCCGGTGGCATCAGTATTGAAGACATCGACGTTATCGCTGACAAAACAGCGGGCAACGCAGAGCAGATTGATTGCGTTGGAATATATTCCCGCGCAGACAGCGGCAACGAGCGCATCGAATTCCGCATCTAATCTCCCGAGCTTCATGCTCATCCGGGGCGACTGACTGAATCCTTCGCTCACGCCCCTGACCTTTGCACCGCTCACCGGTTGTGCATCTTTTGCCTGCCGGAAGCTTTGGCGCACCATTACACATCAAAAAAACAAATCCTCTACGCCACCGTTTCCCCGATACCGTTAGATTTTTTCACGAATTGAAGTGCTGTCAGGCAAGAGTGAAATACAGCGGCGCTACTGAGTGTGAACTGAAGAATCGTTGTGCAAGAGCAGGAAAACAGGTGTGAAGAAGCGTAATCGAGCGGGATTTCAGGAAACCTAAATAAGAAGATATCAACGCCAACGTCCCTATTGGCGCCAACTGGCATTAACTTTGTGTAATGCCTTGCTGCAGTGCGGACGGCATTTGCTGATCATCGGCAAAGGCTTCACCCAAGTCCAGGGAGCTGCCTAACACACCGAGAACAAACACCACCACTGCGATCGTAAGTACATCAACTTTCATTTAAAACCCCCTAAGGCCCTTCTTATTATGTTGTTGTCTAGAGCGAAGAGAGCAAGTTTTATACCGAATAAACATTAAAACGCCAAGCCTTTCACTACAATTGGTTCTGAGAGTTGTATTTTATGAGAAATACGTCCTTCAACAAGAGGCTTGGCATTCAGTTGAGACGCAGCTCACAGAGTGAGTGAGCACTTACAGAGGAGAAGTTGGCGTATTATGCCTTTTTATCTAATTCAGCACCCGGCAGACCAAAATTCCGACATAAGAAAAAGTAATTGATCCGGCACGCAGTGGCAGCCCCAAAAAGGGGCGGCGGCTGTAGATCCTCATCCAGGAAGTACTCTTTCACTTCTGAAGTACTCTTTCACTTCTGAAAGAACCGCCTGGAGAAAGCACTGCCTAGCCCAGGAAGAACTGATAAGCCTCGTTTTGCGTCTCATCCCAGTAGGGATAACCCAGCTCACTAAGAAACTTATCGACCTGTTTGTGTTCTTCTTTAGGCACCTGCATACCGACCAGTACCCGACCGTAGGCAGAGCCGTGGTTGCGATAGTGGAACATGGAGATATTCCAGCGCCCGGCCAGCTGCGAAAGAAAGTTAAACAAGGCACCGGGACGCTCCGGGAACTCAAACCGGTAGACTTTTTCGTTGTCCACTTGCGGAGCGTGTCCACCTACCATATGGCGGATGTGCATCTTGGCCACATCGTTATCGGTCATATCGACCACTTCGTAACCCTTATCCACCAGCCCCTGTACCAGATCTTTGCGATCCTCCTGATCCGGGGAGACCTGCACACCGACAAAAATCCGCGCTTCGCGGTCATCGGCGTAACGGTAGTTAAACTCTGAGATATTGCGGCTTTTGCCCAGATCCCGGCAGAAGGTCTTGTAGGAACCCGCTTTTTCCGGAATCGTTACCGCCAGAATGGCTTCACGTTTCTCACCGATCTCGGTGCGCTCAGAAATGTAGCGCAGACGATCGAAGTTGGTGTTGGCACCACTGGTGATCGCAACAAGCGTCTGATTTTCCACGCCCTGCTCCGCCACGTACTTCTTCAGACCTGCCAATGCCAGCGCGCCGGCGGGCTCGGTGATAGAGCGGGTATCTTCAAACACGTCCTTGATCGCCGCGCAGATCTCGTCCGTGGACGCCGTGATCACGCCGTCGATGGTGTCTTTAAGCACCCGGTAGGTCTCTTTGCCGATCTGGGCCACAGCGACACCATCCGCAAAAATACCTACCTGCGACAGTTTCACCCGACGCTTGTTCTCCATCGCGGCTTTCAGACAGGCCGCATCTTCCGGCTCCACCGCAAACACCTTCACATCCGGACGCACAAACTTGATATACGCCGCCACGCCTGCGCACAGACCACCACCGCCCACAGGGACAAACACGGCATCGATATGCGCCGGATGCTGACGCAGAATCTCCAGCGCTACCGTACCCTGACCCGCAATTACGTCAGGATCGTCGTAGGGGTGGATATAGGTCATGCCTTTTTCTTTCACCAGCATCTGCGCGTGAGCGGACGCCTCATCGTAGGTATCGCCGTGCAGCACCAGCTTGGCACCGCGGGCTTTTACGGCGTTCACTTTAATAGCCGGCGTGGTGCGCGGCATGACGATGGTGGCCTTCACCCCCATTTTTGCCGCCGACAAGGCCAGTCCCTGAGCGTGATTGCCCGCTGAAGCGCAAATCACCCCCGCATCCAGTTGCTCTTTCGACAACTGACGCAGCTTGTTGTAAGCCCCGCGAATTTTGAAAGAAAACACCGGTTGCAGGTCTTCACGCTTAAACAACACGTTATTTTTCAAACGGGTCGACATGTAACCTGCGTGATCCAAAGGTGTCTCAACGGCTACGTCATAGATACGTGCGTCGAGGATTCGCTTGATGTAAGACTGGGGCATGGTGAAACTCATTCCGGTCGGTCGTGAAAAATCAGATGGCAAACTGAAACGGGCCGAAACCTCGACAGGCTCCGGCGAATCAAAGGGGGACATAGTAAATCATTGACCCAGAAACGGCTATCGACGCAACCGCTGTCACCGTATAATAGGCCGCAAATCTTCCCTCTTTCACCGAAACGCACAGAAGACCAAGCCATGACCCAAGACGAACTCAAAAAAGCCGTTGCCAAAGCCGCTGTCGATTACATCCAGCCAAAACTCGATATCGACAGTATTGTCGGCGTGGGCACCGGCTCTACCGCCAACTTCTTTATCGACTATCTGGCCGAAATCCAAGGCAGCTTTGACGGCGCTGTGGCCAGCTCCGAAGCATCTGCCGAGCGACTGAAATCCCACGGGATTCCGGTGTACGATCTCAACAATGCCGACTCTCTGGTGGTCTACGTCGATGGTGCCGATGAAACCAACCCGGCTCTGGAGTTGATCAAAGGCGGCGGCGCCGCTCTGACTCGTGAAAAAATCGTAGCGGCAGTCGCCGATGAATTTGTCTGTATTGCTGACGGCAGCAAGTGGGTCGACACTCTGGGGAGCTTCCCGCTGCCGGTGGAAGTGATTCCCATGGCTCGCTCCCACGTGGCTCGTGAGCTGGTCAAACTGGGCGGCGACCCGGTCTACCGCGAAAACTGCATCACCGATAACGGCAACGTCATCCTCGACGTCTACAACATGGCAATCCACCTCCCCACCGAGATGGAGACGGCCATCAACCAGATCGTCGGTGTAGTCACTAACGGCCTGTTCGCCTGTCGTCCGGCCGATGTGTTGCTGATTGGTCGCGAATCCGGTGTCGAAACTGTTCGCGCCTGAGCCGGCATCTTAACCCGTCTGACAGACCGGCCATGGATGGCCACTGAACACCTCAAACCGCAACCTATAGCTCAGCGCACTACCTAGCCCATTACCTATAGCGAGCCTCACAGGGTACAATGACCCGGCCCCACGTCATCGAACAAGCGAAGAGACCATGAGCGAGAAAAAAACCACCCATTTTGGCTTTCAGGAAGTTCCGGTGGACGAGAAAGCCGGTCGCGTAGCCGATGTATTCCACTCGGTTGCCGCCAAGTACGACCTGATGAACGATCTCATGTCCGGCGGAGTTCACCGTCTGTGGAAACGCTTCACCATCGAATTGTCCGGTGTGCGCCGCGGCCACAAAGTGCTCGACATTGCCGGCGGGACCGGCGACCTCAGCTATAAGTTTTCCAAGCTGGTAGGCCCCGAGGGTCTGGTGGTTCTGGCTGATATCAACGAATCCATGCTGCGGGTGGGTCGCGACCGCCTCACAGACCGCGGCGTTGCGGGCAACCTGGTGGTCAGTCAGGCGGACGCTCAATATTTGCCGTTTCCGGACAACACCTTTGATTGCATCACCATCGCCTTCGGTCTGCGCAATGTGACGGACAAGGATCTGGCGCTGCGCTCCATGCTGCGAGTCCTGAAGCCCGGTGGCCGCCTGCTGGTGCTGGAGTTTTCCAAACCCCAGAGCGATCTGCTGACCAAAGCCTACGACACCTACTCGTTCAAACTGCTGCCGTTTATGGGCAAGCTGGTCACCAACGATGCCGACAGCTACGCGTATCTGGCGGAATCCATCCGTATGCATCCGGATCAGCAAACGCTGAAAACCATGATGGCGGACGCCGGCTTTGCCAACTGCGAGTTCCACAATATGACCGGTGGTATTGTCGCGCTGCACAAAGGCACCAAACCTTAACCACGCCCCGAACACAGGAATCACACGGTTATGGTCGACCCCACACTCAGCGCTGCGGCCACCGCCTCACTGGAGGCTGCGATCAATAAAGCGCTGCGCTACGATCCGGCTTCCCGCCTGCGTTGTCAGGCCCTGGCCGGCAAAAGCCTGGCGATCGAAATCGCTCTTGCCGGAAAGCACTTTCCCCTGTGTTGCCACTTCGAGGAAGACGGCATCCGTATATCGGCCAATATCGACGATCCGACCACCTGTTTACGCGGTTCACTGCCAGGCTTACTGGTGCTGGCCACCAGCGAGCGGGTCAATCTGGCTGAAGCGAATGTCGAAGCCTGGGGCAACACCGCACTGCTGGCGGACATCAAAAGCATCGCCAGCGATCTGGATCTCGACTGGGAAGAAGCCATCAACGAGTGGCTGGGAGATGTAGCGGGTCATCAGCTGGCAGAGAAAGCCCGCAGTCAGTTTCGCTGGATCAAAGAGCGCGGCCAGAGCGGTAAACGGCTGATGAGTGAATTTCTGACCGAAGAGTTGCGCGCGATTCCTTCCGCTGCCGAATTGCAGCACTTTAACGATCAAGTGGATGCCCTGCGGCTGGCCAGTGACCGACTGCTGGCTCGCTTCGAACGTCTGCGTTCATCTTCTACCAAGTCAAAAGCATAAGGATTTCCCCCCACGTGGTTGCCCTGTTCCGATTTTTGAGAATCCTCATCACCGCTCTGCGCTACCGACTGGATGAGCTGCTGCCACGCCACCGGCTGCCCTGGGCTCTGGCGCTGTTACTGAAACTCTTGGCCCTGATCCTGCCAGCCAGCTCGCAGACTCGCGGCCAGCGCCTGCGGCATTTCTTTGAAGATCTGGGGCCCGTGTTTATCAAGTTTGGGCAGGTGCTCTCCACGCGTCCGGACCTGATTGCTCCCGATATTGTGGAAGAACTGGACCACCTGCAGGACAACGTCGCCCCGTTTGATAACGACCAGTGCCGGGACATTATTGAGAAAGCCCTGGGCAAACCCGTGGGCGAGCTGTTCGACGACTTTGATCCCGAACCCCTGGCCTCCGCCTCGGTGGCCCAGGTGCACACGGCCAAATTGAAAGAATCCGGGCAGGACATCGTCATCAAGGTCATCCGCCCCGGTATCGAAACCACCATCGAAAAAGACATCACTCTGATGTACCTGCTGGCGAAACTGGTGCAGCGTTTTGCCACCGACGGCCAGCGCCTGCGGCCAGTGGAAGTGGTGGAAGAGTACGAACACACCATTTTCGACGAACTGAATCTACAGCGGGAAGCCGCCAACGCCTCGCAGCTGCGCCGCAACTTTGCCAACTCCCCCATGCTCTATGTGCCGGAAATTTTCTGGGATTACACCCGCGCCAACGTGATGGTGATGGAACGTATCTACGGCATTCCGGTGACCGACATGAACGCGCTGGCCGAACAGAATACCAATATGAAAATGCTGGCCGAACGCGGCGTTGAAATTTTCTTCACTCAGGTGTTCGAGCACAACTTCTTCCACGCCGACATGCACCCGGGCAACATCTTTGTCTCCCGCGAGCATCCCCAGCGGCCGCAGTACATCGCCGTGGATATGGCCATTGTTGGCTCGCTGACTCAGGCCGACCAGTACTATATGGCGCGCAATCTGCTGGCCATCTTCCGCCGCGACTACCGCCTTGTCGCCGAACTCCACGTACAGAGCGGCTGGGTGCCGGAAGATACCCCGGTGAACGAGTTTGAGGCCGCCATTCGTACCGTCTGTGAACCGATTTTTGAAAAGCCCCTGCGGGAGATCTCCTTCGGACAGATCGTTATTACGCTGTTCCAAACCGCTCGTCGCTTTGACATGGAAGTGCAGCCGCAACTGGTCCTACTGCAAAAAACCCTGCTCAATATCGAAGGATTGGGGCGCCAACTCTATCCCGATCTGGACCTGTGGCAGACCGCCCACCCCTATATGGAACGCTGGATGCAGGAGCGCTTCAATCCTCGCAGCCTGTGGCAACAGCTCAAGCGCTATGGCCCCGAATTGATGGAGCAGGCGCCACAAATGCCTCACAAGCTCTCCGCTGCGCTGGATCAGGTCCAGCAGCTGGGCGAACTCACGCCCAAGCTGGAACGGGCCACCGAGCTCATCAATCGTCAGAAAGCCAACGCCGGACGAACCCGCCGTCGACTATTGATTGGTGTATTGGCAGGCTTTGGCGCAGTCGCCACAGCACTGCCGGCTGCCGGCGTTAATTTGAGTGCCATTCCCACCTACAGCTGGGTGCTGGTGGCTATCGCTGGCTGGGCCTGGGTCAGCCAGTAACCACCTTGCTGGCGGTTGTATGGTGAATATCCAAAGACGGCGGGATAGGTTAGAATCGGCGACCTGATACGTTATTTGTAAGGTGAAAACACACGTGACCGACAAGGCCTTTCTCGACAGCATCAAGTGGACCGACGACGGTCTGGTGCCCGCCATCGCTCAAGATGCCAAAAGCGGCCGCATTCTGATGATGGCGTGGATGAACCGCGAATCCCTACAACTCACCGCCGATGAAGGCCGCGCTGTATACTGGTCCCGCTCGCGCCAACAGTTGTGGCGCAAAGGTGAAAGCTCAGGCCACACTCAGATAGTCAGTGAAATCCGTCTGGACTGCGACGAAGACGTGATTGTCCTGCAAGTGGAACAATTGGGCGGCATGGCCTGTCATACCGGCAGAGAATCCTGCTTTTATCGCGTGCTGAAAGATGGACAGTGGGTCGCCGTTGACCCGGTATTGAAAGACCCCAAAGAGATCTACGCATGAGTGTCACAAATGATTTACGCAACACGGATATACTGACCGAATTGTGCCGCATTCTTGAAGAGCGCAAAACCGCCGGAGACGACAGCAAGTCTTACGTCGCCAGCCTGCATCAGAAAGGGCTCAACAAAATTCTGGAAAAGGTCGGCGAAGAAGCGGTTGAGACGGTGTTAGCGGCCAAAGACGCACAAACCAGCGGTGACAACCGCGAGGTGATCTACGAAACGGCAGATCTGTGGTTTCACTCACTGGTGATGCTCTCTCATCTGGGTGAAGACGCCTCAGCGGTATTGAATGAACTGGCTCGTCGATTTGATATGTCCGGCCTGGAAGAAAAAGCGTCTCGCAACAAACACTGATCAATAAAAACAATTGAAGCGGCTCCAGCAAGCCATCACGCAAACGAGTTTGCTTCACACACTTTTGATTAACGTACAATTCTTGTACATCGACTTGGAGTAACCCTATGGGTATCGGTGGAATTAGTATTTGGCAGCTGTTGATTATCCTGGCCATTGTTTTCATGTTGTTCGGCACCAAACGCCTGCGCAACCTCGGCGGCGATCTCGGCGGCGCGATCAAGGGCTTCAAAAAAGCCATGGGCGATGAAGATAAAAAAGCCGAAGAAGAAGCTGAAGCAGGCAAGGTCGAAAACAAAAGTGGGGATGCCGAGAAAGTCGTTAACGGCGAATCCGAAAAAGTCGACAGTAACAAGTAAGCTGACGTGTTTGATATCGGTTTTTTCGAGCTTCTTGTCATCGGTGTCGTTGGCCTGCTGGTCATCGGCCCTGAACGCCTGCCCGAAACCCTGCGCACCCTGGGTTTGTGGTGGGGGCGACTGAAGCGCGGCATCCAAAACACACGCACCGAGTTTGAACAACAAATCGGTGCTGATGATATTCGTCGTCAACTGCACAATGAAGACATTATGCAGCGCCTGAATTCTTCCAAAGATGCAATCGCCCGCGCCGTCGGTGAGAACGTCGATGATATCCAGGGCAGTATGAAAGACGTCGAAAACAGCCTGAAAGATGTGTCCGACTCGCTGAGTGATCTGGATAACGCCAGTGACACGACGCCAAGTAAGACCGGTGAAGCAGATCACAAGATTGGCAGCGACATTCCCGCTGACGACACTCCGGCAGCAGACACCCCTAATAACACCACAGAAAGTTCTATTTCTGCTGAGCCGCAGGAAGGTGCCCAACGCAAACCTTCAGACAGCGGCCGTCACTGAGACTTCGTAATAAACTTATGAACGACAATCCTTCCAACGATCAGGAAATGACACTGGTTCAGCATCTGGTAGAACTGCGTGATCGGGTGCTGCGAATTGTTCTGTTTATCCTCGTCATCTTTTGTGGCCTGTTTTACTTTGCCAATGACATCTACACCTTTGTCTCTGAGCCTCTGCAAAACCTGCTCCCCGAAAACAGCACCATGATTGCCACCGAAGTGGCTTCCCCCTTTCTAACGCCGTTTAAGCTGACCTTTTTCCTGGCGCTGTTTTTATCGATGCCGTTTGTGCTTTACCAAATCTGGTCATTTATCTCACCAGCTCTCTACCACCAAGAAAGACGGCTGGCCGTTCCCATTCTGATTTCCAGCATACTGTTATTCTACGCCGGAATGGCGTTTGCGTATTTCGTCGTCTTTCCGCTGATTTTTGGCTTTTTTACCAGCGTCGGCCCGACCAACGTCACCGTCATGACCGACATCAGCAGCTATCTGGACTTTGTACTCAAGCTGTTTTTTGCTTTCGGACTGGCGTTTGAGATCCCCATCGCCGCCGTAATTCTGATTGTCGCTGGCGTGATCTCGCCGGAGGGACTGGCACAAAAACGTCCTTACATTATCGTCGGCTGTTTTGTGTTTGGTATGCTGCTGACCCCGCCGGACATTATGTCCCAGTCGTTACTGGCACTGCCGATGTGGCTGTTGTTTGAGGTGGGACTATTATTCGGACGCATACTCAGTCGCGCGCCCAAAGAATCCAGGCTTGAAGATTAAACCCGGAGAACGGATCCACTGGTTCTCCCCTTTTGCTGAAGTTCTCTCTCAGTGAAAATCAACTCTGTAGATCATGCCTGTCAAATACGGTCGTACAAATAACCCGCCGGGGATTCACCTCAATGCATGACCGTAATATCTGGAAACCGATAGCGTAATGAGACCACCCGATCCAGTACCCGCACAAACGCCTCTACTACAGCTGGATCGAACTGAGTCCCGCTGTGGGCATGCAGATAGTCCATCGCTTCTTTAACACTCCAGGCTTTTTTGTAGGGACGCTCTGAAGTTAGGGCATCAAACACATCACAAACACTGACAATGCGAGTGTACAGAGGAATTTCTTCCCCTTTCAGGCCACTGGGATAACCCTTGCCATCCCAGCGCTCGTGATGAGTTCTGGCGATTTCAGCGGCAGCCTGCATCAACTCGGAATCATAACCGCTGAGAATTTCTGCCCCCACTTCCGAATGAGTCTTCATCGTCTCCCATTCTTGTGTGTTCAGAATACCGGGCTTTAGCAATACCTCGTCAGGAATGGCAATCTTGCCAATATCGTGCATGGGACTGGCTCGCAGGATAAGTTCACACTGCTCATCATCCAGCCCCAGCTCCTTGCCCAGTAGCGCACAGCTTTGACTCATACGAATCACGTGCATACCGGTCTCATTATCACGGTACTCAGCGGCCTTACCCAGGCACTCAATCACTTTACTCTGCGCCTCATAAAGCTGCTGGGTGCGCTCCTGAACACGCTCTTCCAACTCTTCGTTCTGGTCTTTTAATGCCTTGTGCAGTAAACGAGATTCCATAATGTTGCGTACACGCAGTGCCACTTCAGTGCGATCAAAAGGCTTGCCAATAAAATCCTTGGCGCCTGCGGATAAACACTGATTGCGGGTTTCATCACTGTGATCGGCCGTCAGCATCACCACCGGCAAGTACTCATCCGGAAACGACTCCCGCAGTTTTGCCAAAACCTGCAGGCCATTCATGGTTGGCATGTGCACATCCAAAAGCACCAGGTCGTAAGGGTCATCACCGTACATCTCGACCACTTTTACCGGTTTACAGGTCACATCGATTTGCGTGTAACCTTCGTGACGCAGAATTTTCTCCATCAGCGCGGTGTTCACAGGATTGTCGTCCACAATTAGGATTCGTCCCTCAAGGACCTCCGTAATTTCCGGTGCATCCGGTATCAACTGCTCATTCCCTTCTGTATTCAAATATGACTGCCCCACAGTATAGACCTTAAGCTTTTCTGAAGAATTTTCGATGAATTTTCTGCCACCCTGTTTGGGGGCTAGGTTTCCAGTAAAAACGTCACCGGACCATCATTGAGCAACTCTATTTTCATATCCGCAGCAAAAATGCCCGTGGCCACATCATCGTGGCGAGCTTTAAGCTGCTCAACAAACTGATTGTAAAGCTCTTGAGCCAATTCCGGGGCCGCTGCCGTGGAGAACCCAGGGCGCATCCCCTTGCGGGTATCCGCAGCCAAAGTGAATTGGGAAACCACCAGAATCCCGCCCTCGATATCCGATACGCTCAAATTCATTTTGCCATCGTCGTCCGGGAATATCCGATAGTTCACTAACTTGTGAATCATCTTCTCCACAGACGCCGGCGTGTCGTCTCGCTCTACACCCAACAACAACAATATGCCTCGGGAAATATTACCGACGCTTTCCCCTTCGACTTCGACACTGGCCCGGCTGACCCTCTGAATTAATCCCCGCACACTCACGCTCCCGCACGTTCAAAAATGACGTATTGTACAGATATAGAGTGCACTGAGTACGGGTTTCATCGCTCAGCAAGGTATCAGGCATACACATCAAGCGAGTGTTGGGTTGTCCTCGGAAAACCGTCTGGCCATCGCCCGTGTGGCACGTATTAATGCATCCACAATACTGGCTTCACAGGAAGCGTGTCCGGCATCACGGACAATATGCAATTCGGAATCGTGCCAGACATGATGCAGCGCCAACGCATTGTCCAGAGGACAGATCATATCGTAACGACCATGCACGATGATACCCGGAATTCCCTCCAACTGTGCTGCCTGCCGGAGAACCTGGTTCTCTTCCAGAAACCCGCGATTGCAAAAATAAAACGCTTCAATACGCGCCAGCGCTAGCGCGGTATGGGGATCCGAAAAGGCATCGTGTAAATCGGGGTTTGGCCTCAAGGTAGCACAGCGCGCCTCCCACAAAGACCAGGCCTTGGCACAGGACATTTTCGCCAGCTCGTTATCGCCAGTGAGACGCTGATAGTACGCCTCAACCAGGTTGTCCCTCTCTTCGTCGGGAACCGGGTGCAGAAAATCCTCCCAGTAATCCGGGAAAATCAAACTCGCTCCGCGACGGTAAAACCAGTCAATATCCTGCTCGCGACACAAAAAGATCCCCCGCAGGATCATACCCATCACCCGCGTCGGATGGGTCTGTGCATAAACCAGACTTAAGGTCGATCCCCAGGATCCACCAAACAGTACCCATCGCTCGATGCCCAAGTACTGCCGTATGGTTTCGATATCCTCCACCAGTGTCTGTGTATTGTTGTTCTCCAGTGACGCATGAGGCGTCGAGCGACCGGCTCCGCGCTGATCAAACAGAATAATGCGGTAGCGAGCCGGATCAAAAAAACTGCGATCCTGTTTATGGCTGCCCGCGCCCGGGCCACCGTGCACAAAGAGCACCGGAATTCCCTCTGGATTGCCGGACTGTTCAACATAGAGAGAGTGACCGCGGTCGACGGGCAACATCTGGGTTTGATACGGTTTGATTTCGGGATAATGGATATGCATAACCGTCCTCTGAGCACTCGGCTCAATTATTGGGTTCCGCCACGCATGATGACCTCCCCCATTCCGGTGACAGCGTCAAAGACAACATAAACCCAGGTCGACTCGCCGGTTTTGTGCCACAGAATGGGTAAATTCTCTTGCCTGAGCGCGTCAAAATGATCCGGTTTAATCACCACAAAGTCACCCGTGCTTTCGAAGTACCGGCTAACCTCTGAATATTCCGGCAGGTCTTTCGTGGTTCGCGAAAAGGCACTGCGCAGGGCTTTTTTTACATAGTAGGACATCAACTGCCCCAGCTGTGGTTCATAAATCAATGCCGGCAAATGATCTATCAGGCGTCCCTGATAGCGATAGACTTCATTGCCATCGGCCTGAGTGACCGTAAGCCGAACACCCGCCTCACTGCAGGGCCCACCGCCCACCAAAATGGTTAATGTATCTGGCGCCTCGGCATCCGTGAAACTTATCAGCCGAGACCTCTCAACTTTGCAAGGCGCCAGCGCATCGACCTGCTCTTCCGGTATCGAGGCCTTGCTTGTATTTTCAGGAGCAGCGTCCGTCAAACCCGACTCCTGCCCCGTGGCTGCAATGGCTATCAGCGACAGGAGAATGGCGCAAAAAGCTACCGGCAGATGTATTTTTATACGCATAGTAACAACCCGTGACGGTGGACCCTGTTATAAAGCCAACTAACCTGTATTCGTTCCTGTCTTAGTTAGAACGGGTTTGTACTAATAACTTGGGTATAATGAGTGTAGACCAATCCGGTTTCCCGGGAGATAAGGCAACCCGGCCGCCAAACGCAAGATCGCGAACAAGGACAGCCGATACGACCAAACAACATGAACCGTGTTTGGTTTATTATGCAGCCCTCCATTCGGGATTCAATGACCGAGTTCTCTTTACAGGAAAGACTGATTCATGAGTGAAAAGCGCTGTGACTGGTGTCGAGGCAATCCATTGTATGAGAAGTACCACGATGAAGAATGGGGAGTCCCCTGCTATGACGATCTGACTCTGTTTGAGTTTCTGCTACTGGAAGGTGCTCAGGCCGGGCTTTCCTGGATTACTGTTCTGAAAAAGCGCGAGGGCTATCGCAAAGCCTTCGATCAGTTTAACCCGGAAAAAATTGCCCGCTACAGCGACAAGAAAATTGAAAAGCTTCTGTTAAACCCGGACATTATTCGCAACCGTTTAAAGGTTCAAAGTGCGGTGAAGAATGCCCAGGCATTTCTGCGTATTGCAGAAAACCAATCAAGCTTTAGCGATTATCTCTGGCAATTTGTCGACGGAACACCGATTCAGAACAAGTTTAAAACTCTGAGCGATGTCCCTGCTTCAACCCCGGTTTCGGACCTCATGAGCAAAACCTTAAAAAAAGACGGCTTTTCTTTTGTCGGCAGTACGATCTGCTACGCACACATGCAAGCAACGGGTATGGTAAATGATCACCTGATTAGCTGCCCAAGGCATGCTGACGTGAAACACAGCGTTTAAAAGTAATCGGATAGATTAGATCACAGCTGTGATTCAAGCGGAAAAAGAGCCATCAACCAGACAGCCATACGCTGAAACACCGTCGCCATGGGCTCAGTGCGGAAACGCACCCTGCCCTCATCGGTTTCCAACTCCCACATCAGTTTTCCCGTTTCATCCAAGACTAGTGCGTAGGCGTTTCCAGACAGAGACGCCAAGATGTCTTCAACCGCTTCACAGGTCATCTCCGGATTGTCCACGAGCACACCAATTTCCGTATTGATGAGCAACGAGCGGGGATCGAGATTCATGGAACCCACAAAGGTTTTCTGACGATCGATAAAAAACGCTTTGGCGTGCAAACTGGCTCTGGACGAACTGCCGATATGCATCTTTTTATTGGCATCTTTCTTTCGACGAAAGGCCCAACGCCGTATCCTGTGTTTTGGTTTCAGCTTTGGTGCGCCAGGGCCTTTTTCATGTCGTACGTCATAGCCCGGCCGTGCGTTAAAATCAGATCGGGTTTCATAAATCGAAACCCCCATTTTCAAAAGCCGTTTGCGATATTTTGCGTACCCGGAGTGGACCACGCCAACATCCGTTGCAGCCAGTGAGTTGGTCAGAATCGTGATCGCTACACCGCGGGATCTCAGCAAGCTAAAATAATCGAGGCCGGCCCGGCCTGGCACAAAATAGGGAGAAACTAATAATAGTTCCTGACTGACACTGTTCGACAACTCCGCCAACTGCGAGCTCAGAGATTTAAACTTGCCAAACCCGCGACCCAGCACCTTGTTCGGGTGATCGTAAAGAATGCTGGCCTGGCTCCAATACCATTTGACGTGACTGTCCGTTTCAACGCCACTGCCAGCAGAACCATCCACATAAAGAAATGCGTCGACCCATGCCTTGGGTGTGTATTGCTTAACGTATTCCCGGTATTTTCGATTGGCCTGAGCAAGCCTCTGGACACTGAATTTTTTATGGGCAATCAGTTCAATAGGGCAACTGAAATCGGAGTTCCAGTATTCATCAAATCCGTCCGACGCGTTCTCCACAACGGGTCCAATGGCCATCACATCCAGATCAGAGAAATCCACCTGACTGCAGGCTTCAAAATATTCATCGCCAATATTACGACCACCCACCAAAGTCACGGTGTTATCCACCGTCAGGGATTTATTGTGCATACGGCGATTGGCGCGACCAAAATTCCAAACCATGGACCACAGGCGTCTGACCCGGCTAATCAATGGGTTGAACAATCGCACACTGATGTTCACATGCTGGCTGAGCAGTAACAATCGTTCATCACCGATGGGGGAGCCCACATCGTCCAGCAACAAACGCACGCGCACGCCACGATCTGCGGCTTCGAGCAAATACGACGCCATCAGGTGCCCGCTCTGATCCCGGTGCCATATGTAGTATTGTAAATCCAGCGAGACTTCTGCTGCCGCAATCAACGCCAATCGCGCATCCAGAGCATCCTTTCCGGACACCAGTGGATACACACCACTCTCCCGAGGATGCTGATCGACATAAGGACGAATACGGCGCGATAAGCTGCTGCGCTCAACATCCGTTATCTTGAAAGTCGTTTCGACAACCTGTTTCTTCCGCGATTTCATTCAGCCCGCTTTTTCATCAAGCCCACGTCTTCATCTGCGCCTAACTGATACACATTTGCCGCATGGGTCAGAACGACAGTTCCACACCACTGAGCGCACTGGCGTCAGCTTTATGTTTGGGCAGGCAGACCAGCAACTGACTGGACGGTACCTTAAGTGCATCGCGCAAATACCGTTTCAAATTGTCCGTACGGGCATTGCCTAACTTTTTCAGCGGGTCTTTGTACTTTTCGGCTAATTCCACCGGAATCTGACTTGCCGCGGTAGTAGCGGGCTGGTCAGTCGCAGGGGCGGGCAAGGTATCACCACCCGCCGTCATTAGCGCCTGAAAATCCTGAAGATTGGTACGGCCACACATTTTTAAGGTCAACGCTTGTCGCTCTGTGAGCATGGCACCAATTTTTCCGGCATAGTCTTGGGCAACCGCATTCAGTTCGCTACTGCCAGCCTCAAACTTCACGGAATCCAACTTAACTTCCGTCATCTTTTCACCGGCCATTTGCGCCACGGTAATAATTGCCCCATACGGCTGCAACAGTGATTGCAACACCAACATCGAGGCTTTCTTCATCGCACCAGCCAGCGCTTTGTTAATAATCTGCTGAATATCCACATCGGGATCATTTAATGCGCCGGTGACAGGCACTTCCAGTTTTATTTGATCATTACTATCGCGCAACAAATCCAGAGCCTGATCCAGAGGCATAGTCAACGAGTGAGCAAAGTTCTCTACCGTATCCGTGTGCTCAGGTCGCAGTGTGACATGATTAATAATGGCTTCGTTATGAGAATCGAGCGTATTGTCCGCCAGCTTCACCGTAGAGCTTAAATTGAATACACCCGTTTCCAGCGCGTAACCGGTGAACTGCTCACTGTAGCCACTGAGACTGAGCAGTTGATACTCGTCCAACTTAATTTTGACATCCGCACTGGGCGCCAGCGCGTTGAATTTGCCCTCTGCGCTGATCGCAGCATCGTGAGTCAGCAATAACGCCATGGATAACTCAGCCGCCTCAGACGAATCTTTCAGTGACAGGTTTTTGATATCCAGCTTTGTAAAACGCACCTTTTCCTCAAACGGCGGTTTAACACCCGCATCCGCGATATCGACAACCACATCCGGCCCGATCAGCAGATGCTTCACCAATACCGGAGTGCCTGAAGCGGCCTCGCTTTCAGATGGGCTTGATGTCTTGTCACCCTGCTCGCTGGTCTGTGAATCAGCCTGAGTCGGGCTCTGACTTGCGCTGCTTCCACCCGCGCTTGCCTCCGCGTCGGGCTGCTCACTTTGCGGAGGTAATATCGCCGCCAATTGCGGCATCTCACCGTCTGAGTTGCGAATAAATGTGATCGCCGCTTTTGGCAGAGCGATTTTATCCACGACGACGTCCAGTGGGCGATCATCACTGGGCAGCGCAATGGACATACCATCCAGCGAGAGATTCGCGTCACTGACCAGTGGGGGTTGGTTTGGTGACGACAACAGCGTCAACCCACTCAGCAATAACTGTTTCACGGTGACATCATTGGTGCTCTGGTCACCGCTGCTGTCTCCCTGCAGACTGGACGTCAACGTCAGCTTTTTGAGATCGGCCAGAGGCGCATCCTTGAGTCCTGCGCTGGCAGGGCCGGTTTTCACGACACCCTCATCAGCAACAATATCCACATCTGCCTGATAGCTGACCGCCTCTCCCAGAGAGGCTTCGCTGTCGATATTGATTTCGGCATTGGCCCAGTGCAACAGCGCCTGAGGAGAGCGGACTTCCAACTCAGACAGCGCTGTCTTTGTGGTTCCGGTCACCGCCCAGTCACCATTTTTATTGCCGTTGGCATCCAGTTCGAGGGTCAGCTTGGGCAGCTTCACCGCGTTCTCATCCGCTTTTAGATCCAAGTCTGTCAACGTCAGCTTGCTTTTCAGAATCGCGGCCTGCGTTTCGCCCGACACGCTGCCGTCAATATTCATCTGCAGCGCTGCCTTGGGTAGTTTTATCGTGGTACTTGCTTTTGCGGTCTCAACCTCCAGCTTTGTCAGCGCCAGGTTCAGCAGTCCCGAGAGCGTTTGCTCGCCACTCTCTGATGCCGCATCCAGCTTCAAACCAATCACCCCTTCCGGCAAAATCACCGCCACATCCGGAGTTTTCACATCCAGACGGCTCAAGGTCGTTTTGGTATCGGCTTTCAGGGTCCAGTCTGCATCGATATATTCCGCCTCGCCATCCAGTTTCAGGTGTGTGTCAGGCAAGCTCAACTGACCCTGGGGGGTCATCAGCTGAATATCGGAGAGCGTTGACTCTGCGTGGGAGACCAACTTCCAGCTGTCCAGCCCGCGTCGTTCAAGGTCAAGCAATGTTGAGAGCTTCAACGCCAGCGATGCCTCCAGTTTCGCAGAGGGCAACACCAGCTTGTTCAGTTGTAACAGAATATCGACATCGCCCTTGTGCTCCACTCCGGTATCCAGTCGGGCGATAGAAATCTTTTCAATATTTACATCAGCCAGTACATTCGGTAAATCGACCAGCACACGCACATCTTCAACCCCGAGACTGTCGAGGGCAAACTGCCAGGTCGTCGCATCTTCATCCACTTCTGGCTCGTCCTCGACCACCTCCTCAACAACTTCTTGCGTGGCATCACCCGCCAAGTTAATGTCGTTAATGATGAAGTTGCCTTCCGCATCCTGCCGCAGCACCAACCTGGCACTGACCAGCCTGAGTCCTTTGACCCGAACCTTGCTACCCCATAGCGCCGACAATTCCAGATCCAGCTCCAGCTCATTGAGATGGTAATGCTCTGTGTCTTTAGAGAAATTGAGCCCCTGAATCGAGGCCACGCCGGTGTAGGGGTTGAGCCACAGTTTTTCAACGCTGACTTCGCTCATACCGCGTTTCTCAAGCTCAGAAGTAAGTGAATACTTAATAGCCAGAGACAAGAGAAGCGGCAGAAAGACTAAAAACAGGAGCAGCAAGACGAGTGCTGAGCGAGTCCATACGCGTTTATTCATGACTTATACATCACCAGACAACAAGGAGGTCTTCAAAGTGTATCAGCTAAACCTCGATTTGTTAGTTTCGCAACAGTCCGCCAGCGTCAGTCCGTTTGAATGTGCCACACAGGAACCTTAAATCCCGCTCCTCACGGCTTAAATCACCCCACGTTCCCTGTATGTAGCCGCACGAACCCGCTATAGTGCACAACCTTGGCAGACAGATTTACAGGTAAGAGCATCATGGGTAAGTTGATCGGGGCTATTTTAGGCATTTGGGCAGGTGGCTTTTGGGGGTTCCTGCTGGGGCTGTTTTTAGGCCACCTCGTCGACCGCAGCATCACCGTCAGTCGTTTCAGCATCCCTTCGGGCAATCGTCAGGCAATTCAGGATACTTTTTTCAACACAGCCTTTACCCTGTTGGGTTATCTGGCCAAAGCTGACGGCCGTGTTTCCGAAGCTGAAGTGCAGCAGACCGAAAAGCTGATGGACAAGCTGGGCCTCACCGCAGACCACCGTCGCGCAGCCATTGATCTGTTCAAAAAAGGCAGCCAACACAATTTCTCACTGCCGGAATTACTCAGCAACTTCAACCAGGTGTGCGGCCGTCACCCCAACCTGAAGCAAATGCTGCTGGTGTATTTGATCAGCATTGCCATGGCCGATGGTCAGATTGATAGCAGCGAAGAAGCGGTGTTACGCCAAGTCGCACAGGGAATTGGCTTTTCCGGCTTTGCCTTTGAGCAGCTACTGCGCATGATCAAGGCGCAGAGTCAGTTTTCCGGTCAGGGTCAGGGGCAATATCGCCATCACCAGCAAGCCCCTACCGCCAACGAGCTGGATATGGCCTATGACGCCCTCGGCGTCGATAAATCCATCAGCGACAAAGACTTAAAACGCGCTTATCGCAAACTGATGAGCCAGTATCACCCCGACAAGTTGATGGGTCAGGGCTTGCCTGAAGATATGATTCACGAAGCCACCGAGCGCTCCAAGGAAATTCAGGTGGCCTACGACCTGATTCAGAAAAGCCGCAAATAACTCAGATTTGTAACTCCGCAGCGTTCACCCCGCAGCTTTTACTCCGCGGCCTCCGACAGCCGCCCCGTCAGGATCAGCGACATCAGCTGATCCGTTTCTGGATGCCGGGGCTCGATAATTTCCTCCAACATCAAACGACTGTCTTCAAGTAAAGCAAGCCACTGAGCCTGCGTTCGGGAAAACCAAGGGGACGGTGCAGGAAAGTGCTCATCAAACGCCTCCCAGGTTTCTCTCTGCCATCCAGCGCTATCGGAGCTGCTCTTAACAGAATCTTCCGAGACCAGCCTGTCAGGATGAAGAGTTTGGATAATCAGGCAACCACCTGGAGTTAACAGCGAGTGAACCTTGGAGAATAATTGCGTCACGCTCTGCTCACCCAGCAGAGAGAAATTGCAAATCACGATATCAAAAGCAGTACCCAGATACCCCTGAGAGACATCCTCGTAGCTCATCGTTCTGTATTCAATCGCAGAGTCGGCAGGCAAAGTAGGCTCTGTCTGACGAGCCTGTTCAATCAACGCAGGAACAGCATCGATGCCGGTTACCGCCATTCCGAGGACTGCCAGCGCTCTGCACAACCAACCCTCACCGCACCCCAGATCCAATACCTTGGGCCGAGACTGAGGAGCAGCCTTCGACAAGCTCCCCACAACCGCATCGACGATGGCGTGATTAGTGATTTTGCGGCTATCGACCCGATTCTGCTGAATGACGTTAATCCAGGCCTCGGCATTCTCAACCCAGGCCCGGACGATGCCATCTTCGCTCAGCTCGGGATTGCTATGATGCTCCGTATTCAAGACATAAGGCATCCACGGTAAAAGCAACCTCGGACAGGTTAAGTGCCTGTCTTCGGTCCAACCCACACCTGCTGTGCGTTGACAAAGGCCAGTATGCCATGAGGCCCTAACTCACGCCCAATGCCCGAGTTTTTAATACCACCACTGGGCAGCCGAGGATCGGTTTTAACAATGCCGTTGATCGAAACCTGGCCGGCCTCGACCGTTGGCGCGATGGCTTCCGCCTGCTCACTGCCGCCCCAGATGGACGACGCCAGACCAAAGCGAGTGTCGTTGGCGATGGCCAATGCCTGACCCGCATTATCCGCTTTTAAGATGACAGTCACAGGGCCAAAAGTTTCCTCCTGACAAGCCACCATGTCATTGGTCACATCTGCCAGCAGCGTCGGCGGGAAGAAGTAACCCGGACCAGGCACAGGACGACCGCCCATTAAACACCGGGCCCCCTGCTCAATGGTGGCTTCGACCTGACGGGTCAGGTTGTCCCTCAAATCTGCTCGGGCGATGGGCCCAATGGTCGTGGTTTCTTCCCGGGGGTTACCCACCACCAACGCTTCCATTCGGGCTTTGATTTTATTGATAAAGGTATCGTACACCGGTGCTTCGACAATCAGACGTTTAGCGGCAATGCAGGATTGTCCAGCATTGATCATGCGTGACAACACCAACGTATCCGCGGCCTGATCCAGATCAGCGTCTGCCAGCACGATACTGGGGTCTGAACCACCCAACTCCAAAACACAGGGTTTCAGCGCCGCACCGGCCATACCCGCGACCCGGCTGCCCGCCTGACTGGAGCCCGTGAACGATACGCCTCGCACACGAAAATCCGCAATCACATTGCCCACCTGATCGTTTGCCAATGGCAGATTCTGCAACAACCCGTTTGGCACACCGGCCTTAACAAACAACTCTGCAATAGCTGCAGCGCAAGCCGGAACATGTGGATCGTGTTTCATCAGGCAGGTATTGCCCGCCATCAACGCCGGCGCGCAAAAACGAAACGCCAGCCAGAAGGGCGCGTTCCAGGGCAAGATACCCAACAGCGGCCCCAGCGGAAGATGCTGCACATAGCTGTGGTGAGCATCCGACTCCAACGTTTGACTGGCCAGATACTCCGCCGCGTGTTCTGCGTAATGTTCTGCACACCAGATGGATTTTTGCACCTCGGCTCGAGCTTCAACGATGGGCTTACCCATCTCATCCGTCATCAACAGAGCCAGCCGCTCCTGATCCTGTTTCATCATATCGGCAACCGCACACAAAGCGTCTGCCCGCTCTTCAAAGGTGACGGTTTTCCAGTAATCAAACGCAGCTACCGCTGTCTGAAGACTCTTTTCGATCTGTGCGCTATCCAGCGTCGGATAGGCGTGCAGCTCTTCACCCGTTGCGGGGTTAATCACATTCAGCATGATGTTGTCCTCATTATTGTTTCAGTCTCCTGCAGTACCCTTCTCAGAATCAGGGGCCAGGAGTCAGGAAAAACCGGGCTCAAGAACCCGATTTTTCTGCACGCTTGTCTTTTGCGCCTTTTGTGTCTTTGTTGCTATCGGTTTTCGCATTCTCCTGATCCGCCGAACCGTCTTTGGCCGCCGTCCGGCTCTCGATGGAAACCAGTCGCTTGGCTTCATCTGTCTTAGGCGATTCCGATTTCGAGGTGTCGGGTTTAAATTTGGCTTTTCCCTGATCGTCACCTTTGACGACGAAGTCCTGAGGAAAGTCCTGAAAGATGGATTTACAGCCGTCATCGGTCAAATAAATCGTGTCTGAAATCCCACAGGTCTTATCGCCTTCAACACCCCACATCCAGGGAATAATATGCAGCGTCATGCCTTTTTGCATCACGGTGGAGTCACCCTGCTTCAGACTGACGATATAGCCTTCATCCCAACTGGGTGGAAACGCGATGCCAATGGAGTAACCCGAACGGGTAATCAGCTGACCGCCGACATCATTTTCAGTGACGGCCGTGCGAATTAAAATATCCGCATCGGAAACCGTCATTCCTGGACGCACATTCTCATACACCTGACGCAGCGCGTACTTCATCACTTCCTGAGCTTTGTACATGGCATCGGTCATAGAACCACACATCACGGTGCGCATCATCGCTGTGTGGTATCGACGGAAACAGCCACCCACTTCCAGGAATACATGTTCATTAGGCTGAACGGTTCGCCCCTCCCAGGTGGCGTGACCAATCATGCTTCGAGGCCCCGAAGTAACATAGGGCATGACCGCGGGCGGCTCACCTCCCGCCCGAAACATGGCTTCACTGATCGCCGCACCGATTTCATTTTCTGTGATTCCGGGACGCACTATTTCAATACCGGCTTTCATCCCTGCTTCGGTAGCCACCGCCGCGCGTCGCATAATTTCAAGCTCTGCCTCGGATTTGGTTTTCCGCCCTTCTTCGACAATTCCGAAACAGTCCATCAGACGACCTTCACGGAATGACGTATTCAGAACATCCTGATGATAGGCCGGGAAAAAATAACTGTTGCGCTCATAACCGAGAATTTTTTTCGACAGACCAAATTCCCGCAGTGACTCCACCAGCATTTGAATCGAATCACCGGTATCCGAATAGGGTCGGGTGTGTTCCAGCCAGGTTCTGGCGTGCACGTTCGACTCTTCGAGTTTTCGAGTAATCATAAACGGCGAGTCATCAAGAGGGACAACCAACGCCTGAAAAAAAGAATAACCGGTGGTTTGATAATCCGTCAGGTACATCAGGTTTTCCGGATCGGTGATAATCACCGCATCCAGCAATCGATCTGCCATTCGGTCACGAAGCTCCCCCATGCGTCGTTCATACTCAGCAAAAGGAAACGTCATATCATCACGATGTCGCATAACTATCACCCCATACAATGTGCTACAGCAGCAGCAAGAATCGACAGCCCTTTATCCAGGTCATCATCGGAAATCGTCAGCGGTGGTAATAACTTAACCACCTTGCCACTTTCACCACAGGGGCCAACCAACAGCCCGGTTTCGAAGCAGTGTTTGGCAATCGCTTTGGCCAAAGCGCCATCACGCACATCCAGAGCCTGAATCAAGCCGCGCCCACGCACATCAAAACCGGCGTCGGGATAGCTGTCACGGATCTCCATCAGACGCCGGTGAACCAGCTCGCCACGCTCCCGTGTCTGCGCCATCAGACTGTCATCTTCGAAATAACGCAGGGCTTCACGACCGGCAACAAAAGAAAGATCCTGACCGCGGAAAGTACCGGTGTGCTCACCAGGCGACCAATGGGCATCGTGTTCCGGCTTATTCAAATTCATCGCCATGGGCGTACCAAAACCACCGATCCCCTTAGCCAGGCAAATGATATCCGGGTCGAGTCCCATACCATCGAAACTGAAATATTGACCGGTGCGGCCACAGCCCGCCTGAATGTCATCAAAAATCAACAGCGCGCCGGTGTCTTTGGCCAGCTGTTGTAATTCCTGCAACCATTCAACACTGGCAACATTGACACCGCCTTCCGCCTGAATCACTTCTACTAAAAACGCCGCCGGCGCTTCAACACCACTGGACGTATTTTCCAGCATGCTGCGCAATGTTTTTAAGTGCTCCACGCCACCGCCCTGATTGGTTTCAAAGGGGTGATGCGTGGCAAAGTGCAGTGGAACACCCGCCGCATTGCGGAAATATTCGTTCGCAGTACAAGCCAGGGAACCCAGTGTCATGCCGTGGAACCCCTGAGCAAACGAAATCACCTCATGCCGCCCGGTGACACGGCGGGCGAGCTTCAAGGCTGCCTCGACTGCATTGCTGCCCGTAGGCCCCATAAACTGCATTTTGTAGCTCATCTGGCGAGGTTTGAGGATGGTGTCGACAAATCCCTGTATAAACTCTCGCTTGGCGCTGGTGTACATATCCAGGCTGTGAACCACACCATCGCTCTGTAAATAATCGATGATCGCCTGCTTCATCTTTGGGTTGTTGTGCCCAAAATTCAAAACCCCTGCACCGGCAAAAAAGTCGAGATAAGTTTTTCCTTCTTCATCGGTCTGATGGGCATTGCTGGCAGTTTTAAACACGGTGGGATAGCTGCGGCAATATCCGCGGATCTCAGATTCCCATTGTTCGAACAACTCCATAGGGGCTCTCCTATTTGTCAGGCTGACTTTAAAATTGAGTTTCCTGAATTACTAATTATGAAAAAAGAGCGGCGTCTGTTTTTTCTTAGGCGCCAGAAAGGGAAGAATGGCGAACAGTTTTTACGCTTAGGTTCACACATTCTGGAAACTGTAACTCGCTATCGGGTCACGTGAAAAACCTCCAGCTCGATCCGGAGATTCCTTCATATGTTGAAGGTAGGAGACATCAAAGAACTGCGCAAGTCTGTGAATAGGAATAACTTTTCTCCTGTCTGATGACGCTTGAAATAACGCCTGGATACTCAGTGAAGCTGCTGAAGGCGGAACCAGATCTCATCCTCAGTAACTTGTTGTGAGTTCCGACGAACTTGATGCTACTGACACCAATTTATATAAAAAATCGAAACTCACGTCATAGCCGCTATGGCACACACAACTCTAGACTCCGCCCCGCGTCTTTATAAAGGAATGGTTAGCAGACAACTTTCATCTGGCGCCTGATGTTTGTCAGCGTGTGTTATTTGGAGTCAAGCAATAACCAAGCCAGCTCTCAAAACGAAACCGTTGACCAAGAATAATCAATACAATAAGAGAGATAATCATGCTTAAGAAAATGCCAAACAACCGATTGAAAATTCCTGCTGTTGTGGCAGGTTTAATGTTGTCAGCCAGCGCTCTGGCAGGCACCCCCGGTGGCAGTGAAGGCTTTGATAATTTGTTTGATCGTGCCGAGGATGATGGCAACTGCAGTGTGAATATTGTCAGCGGCTTGAACTCTACGTTCTACGTGCCTGTCGATGACGGCAACGGTAACGCCAAATTCAACGTCCTGGTATGGGGCAATGGAACCGGTGGCACCTCAACCACTTATAGTTCGTTGCTCGAATCGGTCGCCTCCCAGTGCATACTGGTTGCGGCCGCCAACACCGAAGACTCAGGCACCGGCGCAGAAATGGAAGACGCTCTGGACAACGCCCAGTTGCGCTACTCATCCATCATCGCCTCTAACGCCATCGTCTGCACGGCTGGTCACTCTCAAGGGGGTGGCGGATCTTTCAACGCAGCGAACCGTATTGGTGCAGATTGCGTTATCCCCGTTCAACCTGACACACGCTGGACCACACAAATTGACGACGATCTCGACAGCGATGTGGAAGTCATTACTCTGTGGAGCAGCTCTGACACCCTGGCACCGGCCAGCGGTAATCGCAGTAACGTGCAGGACGCGTCTTCGATCCTGACGCAGGTAGAAACTTCAGGGGAGGGCCATTTCGAACCCACCTCAGGTCGAGGCGGCAATATTGGCACCCTGTTCCGCATGGCAAACATCGCCCAGCTGAGCAACGAAGCGGCTACCCGCCAGGAGTTCCGTCAGGCGTTCTTTGGCCCAGAGACAGAGTACACAGTCACCGAAGACAACAGCGACATCAGCGATGTTCGTCGTGATTCAGGCGCCATCAACACGACACCTTAAGACAATACTCGAATAGCCCTCGCGCAAAGCCGCCAGTGTTTATCTGGCGGCTTTTTTGTAGGTCGCTTATGAGCGGGTTTTATGAATGGCTCTCAGGGATTTCAGCTCCGACCAGACGGGAGAAAACCGCCACCACCGGAGCCAGCAGCGCATCATTAAATTGATAATGAGGACTGTGGCAGGGGAATTGGTATTTGGACTCCCCTCCCATACCCATCAAGGCAAAGGCTCCCGGTATTTGCTGCAGGTAATAGCTGAAATCCTCCGAGGCCATGATTGGCTGCGGCAGCGACTCCATACACCAGTCTTCTCCCAACTCTTCAGACAAGGCCTGACGGAAGCGGCTGGCGGCCCCCCCATGATTGATGGTGGCTTCATAGCGGGGCTCGGAGCTGACCGTTGCCGTCACACCATAGGTGCGGGCGGTATCCTCGCTGATCTGTTGGATCAAGGTGTTCAACGTCTCGCGAAGTGATGGATCACTCAGACGGATGCTGCCCGTCATCGTCGCCAATTCCGGAGTGACTGTCGGTGCGGCGTCGGCTCGAATCGAGCTGACACTGACCACCGCAGCGGCCTGGGGAGGTAAACGCCGACTGACGATTTGCTGCAAGTTTAGCGTAATGGCTGCCGCCGCCAGTACCGGATCACGACACAACTCGGGCTGACTGGCGTGCCCCCCCTGCCCCGTGACCTCAATCTTGAACGTCCCGTTACCGGACATTACCGGACCATCCGGACAAGCCGCTTGCCCCAGCGGAATCGCAGGCCAGTTGTGCCAACCAAAAATGTAATCGACGCCGTCCAGTGCGCCGTCGGCGATCATCTCGCGGGCACCGTGTCCGCCCTCTTCCGCCGGCTGAAAGATCAGAGACACCGGTCCCGGCAAACGGTCCTCCTGCTGCTTTAACCAGGCTGCAGTGGCCCATAAGGCCGCCGTATGGCCATCATGGCCGCAGGCATGCATGCAGCCTTCAACTTCTGAACGGTAATCGACGTCGGTGAGCTCATGAATGGGCAGAGCGTCCATATCTCCCCGCAGGGCGATATGCTCCCCCTTGGCGTTCGGAGCCAGAATGCCCACGGTGCCGTGCTCGGCGCAGACGCGCCAGGGAATATTCAATTGATCGAGTGACTGTCGCACCCGCTGTGCGGTTTGTTGCTCTTGCCAGCTTAATTCAGGCGAGCGATGAAGTGTGTGCCGCAGGGATACGGCATCCTGCAAGATGGTTTGCCAGGGACTTTGCACGAGATCTCCTGTGTCGATTGAAGTCCTGTGTCGCTTGAGGACCCAGTGGTTAACAATACCTGATAACAGCTTACTGTAAAAACCACCTTACTGTACAAGCGACTTCGCTACATAACTCCCCTAACTACATAATTCCCCGGATTTTTCGAACCTCGCTGATTTTTTCCTGGTCATGCTGTTTTGTCTCCGCCCTGGCTGGAGGCGACTGTGATGCCGAAGCACCGGAGCGCATGTCCGCCGCCTCCGAATGCGCCTGATCAATAGCGTCTTCCCGACAGGTTTGATAGACACGCTTGGATTCCGACCAGCAGCTATCAGCATCCGAATGAACCTGATCCCGCAAACAGTTCTCAAGATACTTTACCGCCAGACGTTTACACATCGGGTAATCTTTACCCTCGGTTGAGGCGTTTACATAAGTGCTCAATAAAAACGACAGAAGAATCACGAAACAGCTTTTCATGAACTTTCTCCACATAAATGACACGATAGATTCAGATAACAGATTATTTAAATTCGATCATGCCCAGCTCACCTGACGCGCTGTCGTCCCCTTCATTTTTATCCACAGTCTTCTGATGACTCTTCTGTGGTGTCAAAGCGTCCTTGGGCTGAGCGCCCTTAACCTGAGTGCTCGTGACCTGAGTGCTCGCGACCTGAGTGTCCGACGGGCTGGCGACTGATCTCTTATCCAGTGTATGCAATGCCCCCGTTTTATCCACTGCCTTCTTCTTTGGCGAAGGTGTAGAAGTCATTTTGACGTCCGCTCGACTCTTGAGAACTTCGATAAGCTTCTGGCACTTGGCAACCTGAGCTTCCATGGAAGGGATATCTTTCAGAGCCAGAGCCATCAGCTCATACGCGGCCACCAAATGG
Organism: Pseudomaricurvus sp.; assembly: GCF_965662505.1. Classification (NCBI taxonomy): domain Bacteria; kingdom Pseudomonadati; phylum Pseudomonadota; class Gammaproteobacteria; order Cellvibrionales; family Cellvibrionaceae; genus Pseudomaricurvus; species Pseudomaricurvus sp. The sequence continues at coordinate 32,399 of NZ_CBFIHX010000014.1, forward strand.
AAATAACGGGGAAACTTTTTATGTATCCCGTTTAACAGCCCTACCGCAGCCTTTGGATTACCCGCATCACGATAGGCTCTGGCAAGTTCGTGGCAAACATCTGCCCGCTGGGGCCGATAACTTGAAGCCGCCAGCAAAACTCGTTTGTGATTGATGGTCAATTGATGCTGCTGTCCCGACTCAATCAAATAGCCTAAGTAAGCGTCGGCAACAGAACCCAGCTTCACAACGGGATCACGCGCCGGAACAGCTTTGCCTCTGGCTTCACTGGCTGCCAGCAGCTCCTGATATTTGGCGGCCTGACTCGGCAGCGTTGTCAGGGTCCAGAGAAAGTACTGCTGATTCAGTACTTCATTATCGGGAAAACGTTTCAGACCCTCCATATAAGCCTGCTCGACTGCCCCCCAGTCACCCGCCTTTAATAACATCTGGATTTTGACCAACAACCTCTGAGAATCGGATCTGACTTCCTGCTCTCCCGCACTCACCTCCTCCGCCACAAAGCCCAATCGATGTTGATACTGGAAGATCATATAACCCATCAAATGGAACATCACCACAGAATAAAAATTCGAGACAAAGGCCTGTAACGATAAAATAACAACCGACTCTTCAAATCCAATCAGTGCGCTCAGCAGATCGACGGAGGCAATCATAATCATCAGGATGGCCAGAATCAGCACATAAGGCAGACCAATGGCGTGGATCAGCGTGATCAATCTCAAAGGGTTCAACGCCTCGATCATACTTTCCGACAAGGCAAAAATAATAATCACGGCCGGCAAAGCGATCATAAAGAAAAACATCGCCAGCGAACCTAAAAAAGGACTTATTTTGACATACAAAAACCCAATCGCGACCGAGGCAATCAGAAACATCCCCATCAATTTGAAAATCAGCGTGACCCCGCCTTCATAGGCACTGGTGATTTCAGGGGCTTCCATATTGCCGGCGGCGGTTTCGGACAAGCAGTTGAAACAATACTTGATGATTACACCGGTCAGCAGGAGATTAAGACCAATCATCAGCGGCAACGGGAAAAAGCTGAATACTGCCGTGAGAAAAGAAATAACGGCGATAAAGATCAACAGCTCTTTGTTCAACGGATAGCGAAAGCTGGTGTCGATTCTGCGCCAGAAAGGCACCACATCCGCAGGGGCTCCCAGACTTTGAGTTTCACTGCCACAATGCATACAGCGGCTATCAGAACCAAACTTGCCTTCATCAACACAATCTCGACAAGTCTTCAGCTGGCATTTAGCACATCGGTAGGCGGCCGACTTTAAGGGATGATATTGACAGTAGTCCATTACGTTGCTCATTACGTGGCCCATTACACCGCCCCCCCGATTTGAATGTCCGCAATTCCTTCATAGTGAGATTGCTTGTCCTTATCTTTTAATTGCTCGAAAATAAATGACAGCTAGCGAGCCAGAACTCCCACCGAGGAACAGGGTTGCTTCGCGTCATAAAAGCAGCCAAAAATACGCTCTGCCAGTTCGATATGCTGCGCGGTCGAAAAGATCAGCCCCAACTTCAGGGCTCTATCCCTGTCGATGCGAGCATGCAGCTCAGGATTTTCTTGCCAAATTTTTGCGAGCTGAGTAATCTCTTGATCACCTTTCGGCTTCACCTGTATCAAATCATCAAACGCATTTTCATAACCATCCGCTCGCGTCACCTTCATCAGGTTGAAGCGCAACGCAGCCAATTCAAACGTCTTTCCATATTCCTCTATGATCGCCGTCACTTGACGAATGGCCTCTGGAAAACGGATGGTTTCGATACGCTCATACAAACCCGCCAGAGCCTGTCGACGAGGATCGACACTCTGATCTTCTTCCACGTAGTCGTGATTGATCAGGCCAGGCTTAAAGTAATAAGCCAGCAACGTCAGAATGCCTCCACTGACAAATCCCCCCGCATGGGCAAGAAATGCCACATTGGAATCCGACACCAGAAAGAAATCCACCAGTTCCTTGCCAATATAGAACGGTAAAATCAACAGCGCCGGCGCGCGAAAGTATCCGGCAAAAATAAAGATCCAATAAAAGAACTCAATTTTTTTAAGCCGGAAAACACCGAGGTACATAGCCATCACCCCGGAGATCGATCCCGACGCCCCGACCAGGGGAGTTCCACTCTGCAAATCCACCAGAGCAAACAACAAGCCGCCAAAAATACCGGAAGCCAGATAGAGCCCCAGAAACAACCAGGCTCCCAGTGCGGCCTCGACGGCAAAACCACAAATCACCAGAAAAAATATATTGCCCAGCAGATGCATAAAGTCGCCGTGCAAAAACTGATAGGTGATAAATGTCAGAGGATTTAACTGATCGGGAATCAGCCCCAGACTGAGCGAGCTAATAGAACCGATGTAATCACCGACCCGCTCTCGCTGTCGATTCCAGTTTTCCCAGTTGTCGCCCTCGTCGTAAGGGTCAAACACCAATTTATCGGCGTGCTGATTTAGATACGCGAGAAACTCATCATCGATAACAATGTGATAAATAATATCGTCAGTAAACTGTGTGTCGTAATCTTCCCGAAATTCCTGCAACAACTCTTGTTCGTTATCTTGCGACAGATAGTCTTGATAGGCGGGCCACTCCATGCGGAGTAGTTGAGACTGCTGATAGTGTTTCAGCGCTTGGGTAAATTTGTCGTCGTCACCCGACTGATACAGAAAAAATACCAGCACATTGAGTAACACCAACGAAAACAACATCACTGGCGCATACTGCCAGTCGAAGCGTTTCTCCGTGGGGAGAATGACCATAACCAACCTTCCTTAGTCTGTTTTATGGGCCTCTTCCGGGCACCTTTGCTGAAAACTGGCGATCAAACACCCAGTCAATTGTCGCATTTTCCAACGTTCGTGCAGGCAAGTCAAAGCGGGCTGGCCTCTCAAATGAAAGAAAACCAGCCTGAAACGTAAAAGAGTTAAGCGATTAGAAGGAAGGGAGCACAGAGAATGTCATTCATTTTCATGAGAAACGATGACTGAGGGATCACCAGATTCATCAATGGTGACGTCGAACTGAATTGGACGACAACACACCTGGCAGTCTTCGATGTAACTCTGCTGAGGTACCGAACAATCGATCAGTACCTCGATGGTTTCGCCGCAATAGGGGCAATCGATGGGACTAGGTTCCAAACCGTTGATCACAGACACCACCCTTCAGCGTTTGGCAACGCCCAGCTCGCCCAGCGTGGCTGCCATATCCTCTGCTGAAGTGGCTGGCTGCACATCGGTATCAATCTTCAGAATCTTGCCGTCAACCCCAATGTAGAAGGTCTCGCGCTTGGCAAACCCGAGCATGTGCAGCACATCGTAGGCCTTGGCTACCGTTTTATCGGGATCGCTCAATAGCGGAAAATCTGCCTTGGTTTCTTCCGCAAAGCCCTGGGTATCTTCCAGATCATCCACGCTGGCCATAAAATAGGTGACGTCGTACTGACGAATCAAATCACCGTTTTCCGCCAGCGATTTACACTCGATGGTACACCCCTTGGTGTAAGCTTTGGGAAACCACGCCAGCACCACGGCCTGCTTGCCACGAAAATCGGACAGGCTGTACGTCTTGCCATCCGAGCCTTGCAGAGTAAAATCCGGCGCCATGTCGCCCGTTTCCAACGCGCTGGCGGACACACTGAACATCAGACCCGCAATCACAGCCAACAGCGGAAGACCGAACAACCCAGACACATTGACTCTTTTCATAACAACTCCTGAATAGACTTTATCGTTAATCATCAATACTAGCAGCTCCTGGAGCCATCGTCTCAACCGGAGCTGTCAGACATCGATCAACAACTATTGGTTTCATCTTGCGGCTTTTCTGGCTCGGGGGTTTCCAGAATGGGTTTGTAGCCCCAATCCCGAATTTCCTGAATCGCCACATCGATATTGTCGGAAGGCACCTGAAGAATTTGCAGCGCAGTGGCCGCCAATCTCAGGCTGGACTCCAGAATTTCCGGCTGAGCATGGGTCGCGCCAGCAGCCAGTAACTGCGAACTGGCGGTCAGGTCGCGGGCCCGAGCAATCACGGGGACCTGGGGACACTTGCCACGCATCCACTCAATAGCCGCCTGAATTTTGAGGGTTTCGCCGGTGGAAAACACCACCAGAGAAGATTGTTCTACTTGCACGGATGCCAGCAGTACCGGATCGAGAATATCCCCGTAATGAACCTGAAAGCCGTCCTTCTGCCCCTGAGCCACCCGCTTGGGATCATTATCAAATGCCATAAAGGGTACATTATTGGCGTGCAGCAATACCGCCACGGTGTGCCCGACCCTGCCGTACCCGCAGATCAGGACCTGACGCTGAGGGGTATCTTTGGGGGGTAAATCAGAAGCCGGACGGCTTGTCTTGGAGGTCAAGAGCGAGGCTATGGGTCCATTGAAACGAATGAATACCGCGCCGACAACCATCGAACACAGCACCGAAGCAATCAGAATCTGACCCAGGTTTTGGGTAATCACCGAAGCGTCCAGCGCAATGGCCACCAGCGCCATACCGAATTCGCCCCCCACACTCATCAACAGGCCGGTGCGCCAGGCGGTTTCGCTATCGATCCCGGAGCGCCGTACCATGGCCGCCACTATCACGGTTTTGCAGAGGGTTACCAGCAACACCCCTGCTACCACCCAATACCAGATCGGCAGCAGGCTGGCCGGATCGAAACGCATGCCAATGGAGATAAAGAACATCCCCAGTAGCACATCGCGAAACGGGCGGATGGTGGCTTCCACCTGATGACGAAACTCGGTTTCCCCAAGCATCATGCCCACCAGAAACCCACCAAAGGCCAACGATAACCCCAAACTGTTGGTGGTCCAGGCCGCCAGCAACGCCACCAGCAGTACGGTCAGGGTAAACATTTCGCTGGAGCGTCGCTCGGCGACAAAGTGAAACATCGGTCGCAATAACCAGCGACCAAAAAAGAACACCAGCGCAAAAGCGATCAACGCTTTAACCAGGGCCATGCCGAGTGTGGATGCGAGTACCTCGGGAGCTAACGACACCGCCAACACCGGGATAACCACCAGGAATGGCACCGCCGTAACATCCTGAAACACCGACATGGCCACCCCGAGACGGCCATGCTGGCTGTTATCTTCCCCCTGCTCAGCCAGTAAGCTGGCGATAATGGTGGTGGACGACTGGGCAAACACCGCCCCAATCACAAAGGCTACCGGTGCCGATAGACCGGCCAGCCAGGACACCACCGCAATCACCAGCGTGGTGAACACCACCTGACCGGTGCCCAGTCCCAATACCTGATGTCGCAACGCATGCAGTTGCGGTAAGGAGAAACTCAGACCGATGGTAAACAGCAGAAACACAATGCCAAATGCACCAAACGCATCGAACTCGGGAACATAAATGACTGGCCCCATGGTGTGTGGCCCGAGAATCACCCCCACCAGCAAATAGCCCAAACTGGTGGGAATGTGCAGCCGCTGGCACGATACCACCACCGCGACAGCCACACCCAGTAACACGAGTATTTGCGTGAGATTTTCCATGGACAACGTCCCTACAACATTGGGGAGGAAGAGAGCGACTGAAGTCGCGTCGGTTACCTTCAGGCATCAAAAGATAAAGCTTGGTGGTCGTGGAAACGCCAACCTGAAATCTAAACCTTACCGGCAGACAGCCACTTAGCGGTTTCTGCAAACACCTGATCGCGATAGAACCCGGATTCATTCACCAGCTGATGTCGCCCATCGGCAATCATCACGACTCGGGTGTTGGGGAACTTCTGACAAATAGCTTTTAAATTGTAGCGGAAATCCACCGTGGTATCGGCGTCCCCCTGGATGATCGTCAGAGGACGCTGCTGAATGTCAAAACCCCGGAAAGCTTGTACCCACTCTTCCATGGCTGTCGCCCAGCGCAGTGGCGTAATCCGGGACTGTAACGGATCGTGATGGCGCACAAACTCCAGAAACGTTTCATCGTGTGAGGTCGTATTGTATTTGCGCGGCAACTGATCGGTCATCATTTTTACCGCCGGAAACAACCAGCGCGCACTGCCCCAGCCCTTGGGTCGAACCAGCGGAGCCAACAACAACAGCCGATCGATCTCGGTCTGATCCGGTTTGGCCCCCAGATAATTCAGCCACACAGCGCCCCCGGTACTCTGACCGATACCGTGCCAGGGCCTGGGCAGCGCCTGCTGACAGCCCGCCAGACACACCTGCAACACGTCACGATACTGATCAAAGGAATCAATACTGGCCTGCACTCCCGAGCTCAAACCGTGCCCTGGCAAGTCAAACGCCACCACATGCCAGTGGCTTTGCAGCAGGAAACGGATGGCGTGCTGCATTAAACCGACACTGTCGGTAAATCCATGAATCAAAAAGATGGTGCCTTTTGATTGATCCTTGTCCGATTCATTGCCCGTTAGCGCCTTCAGCGGACGCCAAATCTGCACGGCGATATCAAACCCGGCGGCCGCGAACTTTCCAAAGTGATGAGACTCACACAAACCTTCTTCGGCAAAGTTGATGCCGTAGTGATTTAAATACTCCTGCACCGGCTGAGTCACCAACCAATCCGTCTGGTCGACAGACAGAGAGAAATCGAAGTCGGGCAAGTGCGCAGCCAATTGCTGCAGAGACTCTAAGGTCGGGGGCATAGGGTGTTCACAATCAACAAGAGCAGTTGATCACGAGTATAAGGAAGGGAGAGAAGAGATGCGAGGCAGGATTACTGCCTCGCATTCAGGCTTTCAGAAACTTAACGTTTATTTAAACTTTATGTTAACGATCATCAAAACGTTAAGTTAAGGTTTCACTTAATTTTAGCTTTTAGCTCACCGCTGGCGTAGCGGGCAAACATGGTGTCCAGACTGACCGGCTTGATTTTGCTGGCGTTACCGGCAGTTCCGAAGGCTTCGTAGCGAGCCATACAAATCTCTTTCATGGCCACAACCGTCGCGGACAGGAATTTGCGTGGATCGAACTCGCTGGGGTTTTCCGCCAGGAAGCGACGCGTCGCACCGGTGGACGCCAGACGCAGGTCAGTGTCGATGTTGACCTTGCGCACGCCGTGCTTGATACCTTCAACGATCTGCTCAACCGGCACGCCGTAGGTTTCCGGAATCTCGCCGCCAAACTCGTTGATGATCGCCAGCCACTCTTGAGGAACAGAAGAGGAACCGTGCATCACCAGATGGGTGTCGGGAATACGCTTGTGAATTTCCTTAATACGGTCGATGGCCAGAATATCGCCCGTCGGTGGACGGGTGAATTTGTAGGCGCCGTGAGAGGTACCGCAGGCAATCGCCAGCGCATCCACATCGGTTTTGGCGACGAAGTCAGCCGCTTCTTCCGGATCGGTCAGCATCTGATCGTGGGTTAGCTTACCTTCTGCACCGATGCCATCTTCTTCACCGGCTTCACCGGTTTCCAGGGAACCCAGGCAGCCCAGCTCACCTTCTACAGACACACCACAGGCGTGCGCCATTTCCACGGTGCGACGGGTTACGTCAACATTGTACTCGTAATCGGCTGGTGTCTTGCCGTCTTCACCCAGAGAACCGTCCATCATCACTGAGCTGAAACCCAGCTGAATGGAGCGCTGGCAAACAGATGGTGAGGTTCCATGATCCTGGTGCATACACACCGGAATGTGCGGGAACTCTTCAATGGCCGCCAGAATCAGGTGACGCAGGAAGGGAGCGCCGGCGTATTTGCGGGCACCCGCAGAAGCCTGAACGATCACCGGCGAATCGGTCTCATCGGCCGCTTCCATAATGGCGCGCATCTGTTCCAGGTTGTTGACGTTATAGGCGGGAACGCCGTAACCGTACTCGGCGGCGTGGTCCAGCATTTGTCGCATGCTAAACAGGGCCATGATTTAAGTCCTTGTCTCTTGTCTGTGTGTGTTTCTATTTTGTCGAGCTGTAAACAGGTTATGGCGCAGCGCGCTCTTCCAGAATGGCGACGGCTGGCAGCACCTTGCCTTCGACGTACTCCAGGAAGGCACCGCCGCCGGTGGAGATATACGACACCTTATCGGCAATGTTGTATTTGTCGACCGCCGCCAGGGTGTCACCGCCACCGGCGATGGAGAAACCGGCGCTGTCGGCAATGGCCTTGGACAGCGACTCGGTGCCCCCACCAAACTGGTCAAATTCAAACACGCCCACCGGGCCATTCCAGATAATGGTCTTGGCGTCTTGCAGGATTTTTGCCAGTGCGGCGGAAGAGTCCGGGCCAATGTCAAAAATCATGTCGTCGGCGGTCACTTCGGACGCATCTTTCAAGGTTGCCTCGGCGGTTTCAGAGAATTCAGTCCCCGTGACCACGTCGGTGGGCACCGGAATATCGCACTTCTCCATCAGCGCCTTGGCGTTGGGAATCAGACCTTCTTCGTACAGGGATTTGCCCACAGGCTTGCCGCTGGCGGCCAGGAACGTGTTGGCAATACCGCCCCCCACAATCAGCTGATCCACCTTGTCAGACAGGGTTTCCAATACGGTTAGTTTAGTCGAAACCTTGGAACCGCCAACAATCGCCACCATTGGACGAGCCGGGTTGGCCAGGGCTTTTTCCAGCGCATCCAGCTCAGCCGCCAGCAGCGGGCCGGCACAGGCAACGGGGGCAAACTTCGCCACACCGTGAGTAGACGCCTGGGCGCGGTGAGCAGTGCCGAAAGCGTCCATCACAAAGATGTCGCACAGGGACGCGTAAGCTTTTGCCAACTCGTCCGCGTCTTTCTTTTCGCCCGGATTAAAACGTACGTTTTCCAGCAACACCAGCTCACCGTCCGCCACGTCGACACCGTTCTGCCAGTCTTTAACCACGGAGACGTCGCGATCCAGCAACTTACCGAGGTGGGTGGCCACCGGCTGCATGGAGAACTCTTCTGCGTATTCCCCTTCCGTGGGACGCCCCAAATGGGACATGACGATAACCTTGGCGCCCGCCTTCAGGGCGTGCTCAATGGTGGGTAGAGACGCACGAATGCGGGCATCGCTGGTCACGACACCATTCTTTACGGGGACATTGAGGTCTTCACGGATCAGCACGCGCTTGCCTGCCAGATCCAGTTCCGTCATCAGTTTTACAGCCATGGCTGTGGTTCCTCTGTGTATTGCAGTTGAATGTAAAGGTTTGATGATAAGGGTTTAAAGTGTCTGCCGCGTGAACACAGCGCACAGCAAACCCCTGGCATAAAACCTCTAAAGTTTTCTTATCCAGCTCTGGTGTTAATCAAAAACAACTTTAATCAAACACCACTTTTAATCGTCCAGAATGCCTTTCCACACCCGCACCACATCGATCATGCGATTGGCATAGCCCCACTCGTTATCGAACCAGGTGAGTACCTTGACCAGGCGCTTGCCCGCTACCCGGGTCTGACCTGCATCTACAATGCCAGAACGGGCGTCGTGGTTGAAATCACAGGAGGCCAGCAGCTCTTCGGTGTAACCGAGCACGCCGTGGAATTCGGTAGCGGCCACCCTGGCGAGCATAGCGTTCACTTCGTCTACCGTCACATCCCGCTGCACCACCACCGACAGATCGATGGCTGAAACATTGGCCGTCGGTACCCGCATAGCCTGAGCCTCAAAACGACCCGCCAATTGTGGCAGAAAGCGCTCAATTCCACGCGCCAAACCGGTGTCCACCGGAATCATGGAGGTAATGGCCGAGCGGGTTTTTCGCAAATCTGTGTGGTGGTAGGCATCAATCACCGGCTGATCGTTCATCGCCGAATGCAACGTGGTGATCACCCCGCTTTCCAGACCAAAGGCCTCGTGCAGAGCCTTGATTACCGGAATGCTGCAGTTGGTGGTGCAGGAAGCGTTAGAGACAATCGCATGAGCGGCCGTCAATTCCTGCTCGTTGATCCCGTAGACGATGGTCGCATCGACGTCCGCTTCTGCCGGCTGGGAGAACAAGACTCGCTGCGCCCCCTGATCGATGTGCTGCTGCGCCGTCCCACGATCACTGAACGCTCCCGTGCACTCCAGTACCAGATCCACCCCCAATTCCGCCCAGGGCAAATCGACGATACTCTCACAGTGCAGCACCCGAATCATCTGCCCATCAATGGAGAGATGGTCATCGGCAATGCTGACCGCACCGGGAAAACGGCCGTGGGTCGAATCGTATTTAGTGAGGTGAGCAATGGTCTTGCAGTCGGCCAGTTCGTTAATCGCGACGACTTGCAGTTGATCCTGCAAACCGGCCTCGAACAACGCGCGCAGAACGCAGCGGCCAATACGGCCATAACCGTTGATAGCGAGCCTGATAGGCTGACTGGAGGAAGGGTGTTCAGTGTTCTGAGGTGTGCTCAAGCGGATCTCTTACCCATTCAGGTGGAAACAAACCGAGGGAACAATCGGTGCAGTGGTACCCATTGTACGACGAGTACCACTGCCGAAGTGGAGAATTAATCCAGCACTTCTTCAACGGCGTTGATCACATTCTCAACCGTGAAACCGAAGTACTCCATCAACTCGCCACCCGGAGCAGATTCACCGAAGGTGTTCATACCGACGATGCGACCGTCCAGACCGACAAACTTGTACCAGTAATCTTCCTGAGCCGCTTCCACCGCGACACGAGCACCCACCTCAATAGGCAGTACCTGCTGACGGTATTCAGCATCCTGTGCACAGAACAGCTCGGCGCAAGGCATGGAGACCACACGGATTTTCTTGCCAGCGGCAACCAGTTTGTCTGCTGCGGCCACAGCCAGTTCCACTTCAGAACCGGTGGCAATGATGATGGCTTCCGGCTCACCGTCACAGTCTTTCAGAATGTAGCCACCGCGAGCCACGTTGCTCAACTGTTCGTCGGTACGCGGCTGAGGCGCCAGCCCCTGACGGGAGAAGATCAGAGAAGACGGGCCGTCGCGACGCTCAATGGCAGACTTCCAGGACACAGCGGATTCAACCGTGTCACAGGGACGCCAGACGTGCATATTCGGGATAATACGCAGGCTGGGGATCTGCTCAACCGGTTGGTGAGTCGGGCCATCTTCACCCAGACCGATGGAGTCGTGGGTGTACACAAAGATGCTCTGTTGCTTCATCAGTGCCGACATGCGCACGGCGTTGCGGGCGTATTCCATAAACATCAGGAAGGTAGCGCCGTAGTTAACAAAGCCACCGTGCAGAGCGATACCGTTCATGATGGCGCTCATACCGAACTCGCGCACACCGTAATAGATGTAGTTACCGCTGGCGTCTTTCGCCTCCACCCCTTTGCAGCCCTTCCACAGGGTCAGGTTGGAGCCCGCCAGATCCGCAGAACCGCCCAGTAATTCCGGCAGCAAGGGACCAAACGCATTCAGAGTATTCTGTGAAGCCTTACGGGAGGCGACCTTCTCGGCCTTTTCCTGACATTCGCGGATGTAAGCATCGGCTTTTTCAGAGAAATCTGCGGGCAGATCGCCCTTGATCACACGGCGCTCAAACTCGGCAGCCAGCTCAGGCTGTGCAGCTTTGTAGGCTTCAAAACGCCCCTGCCACTCGCTTTCAGCTTTGGCACCTGCGTCCTGTGCATTCCAGGCAGAAGCAATGTCCGCAGGGATTTCAAACGGGCCGTGCTCCCAGTTCAGGGTCTTGCGTACCAGAGCGATCTCTTCGTCACCCAGTGGTGCGCCGTGACACTCTTCTTTGCCCTGCTTGTTGGGAGAGCCAAAACCGATCACCGTTTTGCAGCAGATGATGGTGGGCTTGTCGGTTTCCGCGCGAGCGGCTTCGATAGCGGCCTTGATGGCGTTGCTGTCGTGACCGTCAACGGCGGGAATCACATGCCAGCCGTAAGACTCAAAACGCTTCGGCGTATCGTCAGTGAACCAGCCTTCTACTTCACCATCGATTGAGATGCCATTGTCATCGTAAAACGCTACCAGCTTACCCAGTCCCAGAGTACCTGCCAAAGAACAGGCTTCGTGGGAAATACCTTCCATCAGGCAGCCATCTCCCAGGAACGTGTAGGTAAAGTGGTCAACAATTTTGTGGTTGTCACGGTTAAACTGGTCCGCCAGAATCTTTTCAGCCAGTGCCATACCGACCGCATTGGTGATGCCCTGACCCAGCGGGCCCGTGGTGGTTTCAACACCGGGAGCATAGCCGTACTCGGGGTGACCCGGGGTTTTGGAGTGCAGCTGACGGAAGTTCTTCAGCTCTTCGATGGGCAGGTCGTAACCGGACAAGTGCAACAGGGAATAGATCAGCATGGAACCGTGGCCATTAGACAGCACGAAGCGGTCGCGATCAGCCCAATCCGGGTTGCTGGGGTTGTGCTTAAGATAGTCGTTCCACAGAACTTCGGCGATATCCGCCATGCCCATAGGGGCACCGGGGTGACCACTGTTGGCTTGCTGGACGGCGTCCATACTGAGGGCGCGGATGGCGTTGGCTAGTTCGGCACGGGATGGCATGGGCTCGGAGCTCCTGTTGATGCACTGCAAAGATGACACACTTCGATCCCCAAAGCCGGAAGTGGCGTGGGAATCGCAGAAAAGGGGGTCATTAAAAAAGGGCGCTATTTTCTCGCACTGGCCTGATGGGGTAAAGGGCAATCGGGCCGAAAGGGAGCGA
>NZ_CBFIHX010000015.1:0-44663 GCF_965662505.1 Pseudomaricurvus sp.
TTAATGGGGTCGAGCCATACGTGCAAACGATCTGACTTATATCTCTTAATATTGAACGAAGACTGCCGACAACAATTCAGACGCCACCAACGCACGATAACAACTCGCAGACACCGCAACAGGATGTTTACCATGACGTTCACCAACTACCTTCGCATACTGGCCAAAAACGACGGTTCGGATCTTTATCTGAGTACCGGCGCGCCACCCTGCGCCAAATTTCAGGGCACGCTAAAGCCGTTATCGAAGGAGCCCATGACGCCCGGCCAGACCGAAGCCATTGCCATGGAGATCATGGACGACGAGCAGCAGGAAATTTTCAAGCAGGAGCTGGAGATGAATCTGGCGATGGGGATTCCCGGTGTCGGTCGCTTCCGCATCAATATTTTTCGGCAGCGCAATGAGGTTTCCATCGTCGCGCGGAACATCGTCATGGAGATTCCCAAGTTTGATGATCTGAAACTGCCCCAGATTCTGAAAGACATCGTTATGGAAAAGAACGGGCTGGTGCTGTTTGTCGGCGGCACCGGTTCGGGGAAATCCACCTCCTTAGCCGCCTTGATCGATCACCGCAACAGCAACGCTGGCGGCCACATCATCACCATTGAAGACCCGATTGAATACGTCCACAAACACAAAAAGAGTGTGATCAATCAACGGGAAGTGGGTGTCGACACCCGAAGCTACCACGCGGCGCTGAAAAATACCCTGCGTCAGGCGCCGGATGTGATTCTGATTGGCGAGATCCGCGACCGCGAAACGATGGAGCACGCACTGGCATTTGCAGAGACGGGTCATTTGGCCATCTCCACCCTGCACGCAAACAACGCCAATCAGGCACTGGATCGCATCGTCAACTTTTTCCCGGAAGAACGTCGTCCACAACTGCTGATGAGCCTGTCGCAAAACATTCGCGCGTTTGTCTCTCAACGACTGGTGCCTACGGTAGAGGGCAAACGCTGTGCCGCGGTGGAAATTCTACTGGGTACGCAGACCATCAATGAACTGATTCTGAAAGGGGAATTTCACTCCATCAAAGAGATGATGGAAAAATCCGAAAACCTCGGCATGCAGACATTTGATGCGGCGCTGTTCAAACTCTACGTCGAGGGCCGCATCGATTACGACCAGGCCATTCGCAATGCAGACTCGGCCAACAACCTGCGTTTGCGCATTAAACTCTATGAAGAGGGCAACAAGCTGCCGGTAGAGGAAACAAAGGAAGAAGAAGAAACGGTCACCAAGACCTCTTCGGGCATTGAGTTAAGTCTTGAATCGATCGAAGACGAGGAAGAGGACCCGGGCACCAAATTTTAACACCCGGGGTGGCGAGCCTCTTGCCAGGGACTCTCGGATCAGGGGTTCGCTAAGGGTTTTGCTTTCGCCTCTGCGGTGGAAGGCGCAAATGTCTTCGGATAGGGAGGCTGAGCAGCCACCGGAGAGCAGTTCTTAATCACCACCTTGCCCTGCAACAGATTGCCTTTGGAATATTCATTGAAATGGCAGGTATTGCTTTCAGGATCGTAGTTTTCGATCCATAGATTATCGTCTTTCCAGGTCGCCGTGATGTGTTGCTGTCCCTCCGGCACGGTCACAGACATCACCCCGCCGTAGCGCTTCACAAACACCTGCTGGAAGTGGAAATAATACGCCAGCAGCCCCACCAAAAAAATCAGTCCGCAGCCGATAAAGCCTGGTTTCCACTTATCCTTTTTGCCAAACAACACCAAAACGCCAATAGCGATAGCAATAACCAGAAACCAGTACAAATAGGTAATCATGGGCAACTCCCTAGCGATTTATCTTATTGTCCACTGTAGCCGTTATTGATGAAATTTGCCTGCTGCACTCTACTCTAATGCTGCGTTCCAGGAACTGTTGAACTAAACAAGCTTAGGGATTGAATACCCGCCCAAGCCGCTCGCAAGCCTGAATCAGCTCAGCCTCGGGGTACCAGGCGAAACACAAACGCATGCTGGCAGCAAAATGATGATCGACTGAAAACTGCGATCCGGCCAGATAACCAACCCCTTCCGACTTTGCACGTGCCAAGCTGTCTTTCGGCAACTCACTGGCGTCAGCACAGTTTGCCCAAAGGAAATAGCCGCCATCGGGATTATTCACCTGCCATCGTTCCCCAAGATGCGTTCGTAGTCCGTGATAGAGGCAATCTTTCCGCGCCTGATAAACCGCTTTCAAATTGTTCAAATACGTTTGGAAGTCGCCCTGCTCTATCAGCGTTGCCACCAGCGACGACGTCACCGGAGCAAGCCCGCCGCCACTTTTGAGCAGCGCGGAATCCAGTAGCGGTTGTAACGATTCGCCGGATCCCTGTATCCAGCCAAGGCGCAACCCCGGTGCCAAAATTTTCGAGAAGGTCCCCACTGACAACACGGGTGCCTCGTCATCAAAACACGCCAGCGGTGGGGGCGGCCTCTGTCCAAAATACAAACTCTGATACACCTCATCGGCAACCAACGGGCATTGATAACGCTTGGCCAGAGCCACCAGAGACTGACGTCGACTGTTTGGCTGGGTAATACCGGTGGGGTTGTGAAACGTGGGAATGGTGTAAATAAAAGCGGGATTGTGCTGTTGTATCGCGCTCTCCAAAGACGCAGGACACAATCCCTCATCGTCCATGGGCACAGCGACGACATTGAGCCCAGACTCCACAAACAGATTCAGTGCGATAAAATACGTCGGGTCTTCCACCAGTACCGTATCACCCCGCTGCGCCAATCGACTGCATATCATATCCAGCGCATTGGATGAGCCAGTGGTTACCAGTAGTTGCTCAGGGCTTATGCCCCGACCGCAATCTTCCGTCAGCCAATGCGACAAGGCCTCCCTAAATCGCTGATCACCGGCCTCCTGGCCATAGGCCAGATCCAGTGGCCCGACAGACACAGAGTGAAACAATTCGGTTGGCAATAAATCCGGATCCGGCTGCCCGACGCCCAGATTAATCATGCCTTGTGGTTTGGATATTTGCAGAGTCATAACGCCAGCCTGCCGAAAAGGCTCGGATATTACAATATTCAAACCCCATAACGGACCACCCTTAACGAACAGCCATAACGAACGGCCCATAAAAAAGGCCAGCGCTCCGAAGAGTCGCTGGCCTTTTATCAAACCGTCGATTCAGTCTTTGAGGGATTAACCCACAAAGCTGTTCAGGCGATCGGTAATGATTTGTCTGGCATCGGTAACGATTTCGTCAACCAATTCCTGACAGGTTGGAACGCTTTTCACCAGGCCACCACACATACCAAAGGTCACCATGCCTGCGTTCACATCACCGGTCGTCCAGGCTTTCTCCTGATTCTGGCCGGAAACATACTCATGGATTTCGCCGAACTCGCCACCGGCCTTTTCCACTTCCAGTACTTTTTTGGCCACGTCGTTGTCGTAAACACGAGCGGTGTTGCGGTAGCTGCGGAAGATCAGAGAGGTATCGGTCTCTTTCATCTCAACAATGGCTTTCTTCACGTTCTCGTGCACAGGCGCTTCCTGAGTTGCCACGAAACGGGTACCCATGTTGATGCCGTCCGCGCCCAGAGCCAGAGCCGCAACCAGACCGCGACCATCGGCAATACCGCCGGAAGCCACAACGGGAATGTTCAGTTTGTCAGCTGCAGCAGGAATCAGCACCAGACCTGGCACGTCTTCTTCGCCTGGGTGACCAGCACACTCAAAACCGTCGATGCTAACCGCGGCAACGCCAATTTTCTCTGCCTTCAGGGCGTGACGCACGGCAACACACTTGTGAATGACTTTGATGCCATGAGCGTTGAACTTCTCCATAAACGGCTCTGGGCTGCGACCGGCTGTCTCAACAATTTTAACGCCGCTGTTACAGATCACATCCACGTAGTCATCGTAGTTGATGGCAGTCGCCACCACGCCCACGGTCAAGTTGACCGCAAAAGGCTTGTCAGTCAGGGACTGGCACTTCTCAATTTCCTGCTTCAGCAGCTCAGGCGTCGGCTGGGTCAGGGCGGTCATAACACCCAGAGCACCGGTATTGGATACGGCAGCCGCCAGCTCAGCAGTGCCTACGCGCATCATACCGCCACAAATGATCGGGTATTCAATGCCCAGTAATTCAGTCAAACGTGTTTTCATGTCTTTTTCCTGTCTCTGTTCGGCGATCAATCGCCGACTACCTCTGAAACCAGAGAGCGCGCCATTCACGTGAGGCTCACCCGCTGATGAGTATTCATGTCGCTGCGAATAGAGGCCTGAGTCGAGTCAGGCCCGGGATTGCGAGCAGCGGAGGCTGCACTCTAATGCAAAAGCACGCCGATCTCGACAAAACCGTTCAGAAAACGTCCTCCTTAGCGGTTTTGGCTGATTTGGTGGCAATAATGACAGGGCGTGAGAGCTCGACGCCTCACGGCGCTGGCAGAGCGGGTTCGAATACCGACTTAAAGCGGTCAAAATCCTCAATTTGAGGGAGGTGCCCCAAACCGTCCAGCGGATACAGCTCAATGGCCGGATTTCGCTGACGGATCTGTTCTCCCAAACGGTCGTAACGCCCCAACTCATAGTCCACACCGGCCTTTTTCCACTGACGACCGGGACCAGTACGATCGCGGGTTCCCAGGATTAAAGTGGCCGGAACGCTGAGATCCTTAAACTCTTCCACCACCGGCTGGGTAAAGATCATGTCGTAGGTGAGCGCACTGACCTCTGCCAGTTGGGACCAGTCAGAACCCTGCAGCCAGCCGATCAATGGTTGGGCCAATTCTGCATAGCGCTCATTCCACTGGCCGTCGTAATAATTCTTGCGTTGATAAGCCACGATCCCCTCAGCAGTTTTTTTCAATTCATTCTTCAGAAAGAAACCCACGTCCTGATAATCCACATAATGCAGATAGTTTTCCAAACCAATCGGGTTGACCAGTATCAGTTTTTGAGAGGCGGTCGGGTAGTTGAGCGCAAAGCGTGTCGCCAGCATACCGCCCATGGAGTGACCGACAATCACCGCCTGCTCAATCTTGAGCGA
The DNA here is from genome assembly GCF_965662505.1 of Pseudomaricurvus sp. Lineage (NCBI taxonomy): Bacteria > Pseudomonadati > Pseudomonadota > Gammaproteobacteria > Cellvibrionales > Cellvibrionaceae > Pseudomaricurvus > Pseudomaricurvus sp. Next base: position 5,012 of record NZ_CBFIHX010000015.1, read on the forward strand.
CGACATCAAGTCACGAGTGTTCTTGGCCAGCACGGAAAACGAGTATTGATAGTTCACCGGCTTGGACGATTTACCAAATCCGATCTGATCCGGGATCAACACGCCATAACCCTGATTGGACAGAAATTGTGCAGTCTGCTGCCAATAGGCACCGTTAAAATTTTTACCGTGCAACAAAACCACCACAGGTTTATTGGCGTCACCGGGCAACCACATATACGCCATTTTTAACGACTGATTTTGCGACAGAAACAGATAGTTTTTGACGGGAAAGGGATACGTGTATCCGGTTAATTGCGCATCGTAAGTGACGGATTTCTCAGAAGCCGACAAGCTATCGACGGGAAACACCAACAAAAACATGGAAAGTACAGAGAAGACAAAAAAATCGGCTCTTTTCATAATATTCCTACAACTTTAGACGACAGTTAAAGTGAAACGATCAGACTGTATGTGTAAACTTTTTCTGTGTGACACTTCCTTTTTCATAAAACTTAATCTCATTTAATGAAAGCAGTGTCAATAATTAAGACCAAATGAGTTTCTCAAGAAACGTGAAGGCTATTGACTGCTAATATATTCCCTATCCATTTATTAGTTTGGGTCTATTTGATGAAATCACCACTACTGTTTGTGTTAATCAGCCTATGTTTGTTGCCTTGTTTTTCTCACGCCACCGTGATGAAAATATCGTTCTTTGGAGAAGTCAGCTCTTTTGAAAACAACGCCGGTGCTTTCTGGGATCCGTCGACGACGATCGGTGCGGCAGTAACAGGCCATTACCTGTTGGATCTGGAGGCACTGGGAGACAGCGGTCGGCAGGAAGCCTCTTTTTACTGGTGGGCGAACATTTCCGGTTATAGTGTCATGACATCACAAATCAATATTGGCAATCAGCTATTTTCATTGACTCAAGAAGGAAACAGTCGTCCTGGGGAGGAAGGCTGGTACAGCGATGAATGGATCGAACTTTACAATGCAGAACCGCGCGATGAGTATGGTGATCACGGTGACATTCCAGACTCTTTTCTTTTTGCGGACAACGAAAGACCAGGTCTTCTGCCAGACACAGACACAAACAAGCTTTTGGCCATCGGCTTTGATGACTTTATCAACGATATTATGATAGTACCCACCGGCCCTGACTATGACCCCGACTATGGCCCCGACGATTTGAGACCATTCTTAAGTAACGAGATTGTCTGGCAAGATCTGGATTTTCAAGATTCCAATCAATCAGGTTCAGGACTATTTCGTTACTCATTATGGAGTCGCTCCCAGACTGGTTTGAACCCCAGCATCGATTCAGACGTACGATTCAGACTCCACGAAGTTTCCTTTCAAAAAGTCAGTAACGAAGTCCCGTCACCAAATACCTTATGGCTGTCGATACTACCGTTGATTATGATCGCCTTCCACACGAGGAAACCGGCACCATTACTCTCTGGTCGTCGAGAGCACCACACTATGGCCTAACCAGCCCGCCGACGCTGTGTCGGCGATACGCCAAACCAGCGCTTAAACGCTCGGGTAAAATTCGCCTGCTCCGAAAAGCCCAACAGGTAGGCGATTTCACTGATCGCCAGAGCGTCGTTGCGAACATAGCTTTCCGCCATCTTTTTACGTTTGGCCTCTAATAAACTGGAAAACGAGACACCCTCCTCGGCCAAGTGTCGCTGCATGGTTCTGCTGCTGAGATTCAAGGCTTTGGCGACGTTCTCTTCTTTTAACTGGCCCGATGGTAACTGGTTGGCAATTTCCAGCTCGACCTTATCAACTAATCCACCCTGATCCAGTTGTGACAAATGTTGCGTAATGATTTTTTCATTAACCTGGCTCAACTCCGCATTGCCAGTAGCCAACACGCGTTCGACATCCATCCGATCAAACAACACCTCTACCGCGTCGCCACCATAGAGCAATGGGCAACGGGCACGCTGCTCCAACAATAAGCCTGCGGAGTTAGGCGAGTGGGGGCAGTGAATTTCCAGCGGATTGTATTCTTCGCCCAACAACAAACGAATCATTTTTAACAACGCCACCATACTAGCGTCCACCGACGCCGGAGAAGGTTCTGTGTCACGATCCATGGTGTGGCGAGCGACAAAACGATAATTCAATTTCTCAGACGTCAGTACATATTGCATGCCATCATTGAGAAACTTGCCATAGCGGGAAAAGCGGTACAGCGCCTCGCCTAACGACGCGCTGGCCAACCAGGCAAAACCCAGCGCATGAAACGTGGTTGGTTTCCAGCGGCCACCCACTGCGACACCAAAATCATCCCCTGTCATGTCGTGCGACAAGCGCCAGAGCTGCTGCATCTGACTGACAGTGTATCGAGCCACATTGTTACTCAGCTGGGCCGGATCCAGTCCCACCTCACGGAAAACCCCGTTGGCATCCAGCTCACGAGTGCTCAACTCCTCCCAGATCAAGAAGCCCCAAGAGGCTAATGTTGTTGCTGCCATGGCTCTTTCTCCCTGTTATATCTATACAGGATAAAACCTTGGCGTGAAAAGACAAATGATTGACCAGCATTAGGTTTCAAAGGATCAGTCTGAACAGGCCAGGATTCATAACATAGTCCTCAACGGAACCCAAAGAGGACGATCCAATGAAAAAGGTTACGAATCCTAATTATCTGCAACACACACTGAACCAGCCTATTCACTTCATTGGCCGGGGCTTGCATACAGGCAAACACGTCAGCATGTCTCTGCACCCTGCTGCAGCTGACACAGGATACGTCTTTCGCCGTACCGATCTGGCACCGCCTTACAATGTGGTTCCAGCCCGCTGGATGACGGTTACCGAAACCCGCATGTCGACCACTGTCGGCAACAACCATGGCGTTAGTATTACCACGGTTGAACATTTGATCGCAGCGCTGTTTGCCTGTGGCGTGGATAATTGCCAAATCGACATCGATGGTCCTGAAGCCCCCATTATGGATGGCAGTGCAAAACCTTTTGTTGACCAAATCGTAGCGACAGGGTTACAGCAGCAGGAAAAACCACGCATGGCCTTAGTGATGAAAGAAGCGTTGTGGGTCAATGACGGCAACGCCAAGGCTGGCATCGTGCCTTTTCCTGAGCCCTGGATGGACATGACTATCGACTTTCAGTCTCGTGCGATTGGACGTCAGAACATCGCCATGCAACTGAATCAGGAAAACTTTAGCGAGTGCATTTCAGCCGCGCGCACTTTTGGTTTTGCAGAGCATGTTGAAACCATGAAAACCCTGGGGCTGGCTCAGGGCGGCTCCATGCGCAACGCCGTGGTGGTGGAAAACGATATGGTCGCCAACCCTGAAGGTCTGCGTTTTGATAACGAGTTCGTACGCCACAAGGTGGTCGATGCAGTCGGTGACCTGGCTCTACTGGGTGTTAATATCGTCGGCTGCTTTGTCGGTCACTGCAGCGGCCACCGCCTAAACAATCAGCTGCTGCGTACGTTGATGTACAAAGAAGACAAATGGGCATTGACCACACTGGAAGATGCCATCGTGAACTGGGACTCTATTATGGAAGACGATAAACGTCAGGGCTGGCAGTCAGAATTCTGAGGGGCATAGCCATATCACTCACTGGAACGTAAAAGGGCTCTATTTTCATAGAGCCCTTTTACGATTTGTCATGACCTTTTGAAGAAGACAGTCTGACTAACGTTCCCGACTACGACGATTTCTAATTTACGGCAATCTTCTATTACTACAGTTTCCTATTACTACTATTTCCAATTACTACGGTTTTCTTCACTACAATTCGCGCATTGGTGTCCGCCATACACAAATCGCCGCCAAAAGAGCAGGCACCGCGAAGATCACAAACAACATCGGCATGGAAACACCCATTCCCATAAACACACCGGCCAACAACGGACTGATCACCGCCCCTGCACGCCCCAGACCCGCACCCCAGCCCAAGCCGGTGCTGCGGATTTGCGCCGGATAAATTGTCATCACCACGTTGTAAAGGTTGGAGAAAGCCCCCATCAGAGTAATGCCGACAAAAAACAACAGAAACAGCAACAGCCCAAACGGAATCGCGGCAATGTCATGGGTCATGCTGCCCAAAGTAAAAATGCACGCTGTCCCCAAGACAAAACCACCAGCCACCAGATAATTCAGCGGAATCCAACGGGTCAACCACCCCATCAACATGGTGCCAAAGATTGAACCGAAAGGAATGGCAACCGTACCCTGAATCGCCTTCTCTTGAGACAGGCCCGCATTACTTAACACCTGCGGCATCCAGCTGCTGATAAAGTACACCACTACGAAACCGGTGAAGAATGCCGTCCATGCCAGCAAGGTCGCGGCTTTTCGCGAAGGTGTAAATAGCGAAACAACCGACGCCGATTCCTGGCTTTCGCGTTCACTCACGGCTGGCAGCTGCTTAACCTCTGGTTGACCTATGTATTTTAAGGTGCGATTCACTTTCGTCAGCGCATTGGCAGGATCACGCTTGATCGTAAAAGCGATCGACTCCGGCACCACAAACTGCATGATGATACCCAGGATAACCGTAACCAAACCCGCGTACAGAAATACGCTTTTCCAGCCCTGGGTTTCAATCATGGCTGCGGTAAACAAACCGCCCAACATAGCACCCGCCGACGCCGCAGCGACAAGGACAGACACAATCAAAATGCGATGGCGCAATGGACTGAATTCCCCCATTAGCGGCGTCAGCGATGCCACCAACACACCCAATGCGAGTCCCGCCACGGCGCGCAGAACCATTAATTCCACCGCGTTATTTGACAACACCACCGCACTGGTCGCGACACCCGCAATCACCAAGGTACTGCTGACCATCACCCGACGACCATAGCGGTCCGCCATCCAGGACAGCAACATAGCCCCCAGTGTCATCCCCAACACGCCAGAACTCAGTACCAGCCCCATCTGCTCGGACGAGACGCCCCAATCCTGAGTGATCGCCGGAGCGGTGTAGGAAATCACCACAATGTCAAAGCCCTCAATCATGCTTGCCAGCATGCCGAGTCCCAAGATCAGCCACTGCACCGGTGTCAGTTTCGACTCGTGCAGTAATTCTTTGGAATTCGAGGGTTCATTGGGATTTGATGCGGTGCTTTGTGTCTCTGCTGCGGTATCAGTCATACTCACTCGATTCGCCACTCTGAAGGGTTATTTGTATTTATAAGGATTGGAAAAACGATCTGGATAAAAAACCAACAATTGAGTCTACCCGTGCCTGACACCAGAAGCGACACAGGTCATTGGATAGTGCCCGTATAGGAAAAAATGATCAGCCGTTCAGACAATATTGGCAAGGTGGTGATAACAAGGAATGATCACCGACGGGTGAGTGACTGATCAAATATCGTTCCGGTAACAGAGCCTTACAAAATCAGACTCAGAGTCAGAATCACAGAATCATCGTCGTTGCCAAAAACAGCATCAAACCCATACCGATAATATCCGTGAAGGTGGTCAGAAAAATACTGCTGGCGGTGGCCGGATCGGCGCCAAAACGTTTCAACGTGATAGGCACCAGCACACCAAACACACCACTGCTAATACAGGCACCGGTCATGGCGATCACAATCACAACCCCCAGCATCACCGGTTGTACCGCACCGGTCATCAAGGCATAGCCATACATCGCAGCCCCGGCCACTAGCCCCACCAGAAAACCATTGAGAGCACCCAGTCGGATTTCTTTACTCAACAGACGATGCACGGGAAAATCTTTCAACTGCCCCAGCGTCATACCCCTCAGGGTAATCGCCAACGCCTGACAGCCCGTGTTGCCACTCTGCCCCGCCAATACCGGCAAGAAGGCGGCCAGCGCCACCACTCGGGTGATGGTATCTTCAAACATACCCACCACAAACGCGGCGGCAAACGCGGTGATCAAATTTACCAATAGCCACGGGTGACGCATGCGAAAAGCCGCAAACACCGGCGTCGACACCTGCTCCTCGCGCGCCACACCCACCTGAGAACCGGCCTGCGCACTCAGCTCTGTGGCGATTCGTTCGTAGAGTTTCCAGCCCCGCACCTCGCCAATCACCTGCTGCATGTCATCCACAACCGGGTACACCGGATAATGACGATACAGAGCTTCTTTCACCGCCTCGGACATAGGCGTATCGGTATGGAACGCAAAGGGTTCTGCCACCATCACTTCCGATAACAGCTGAGAAGGCTTGGCAAGCAACAGATCCCGCATGCCCACCACACCGATCAGCGTGGCATTATCCGTCACAAAGAAATAGGTAATCTCCGTCATATCCGTGGTTTTCACCAGATAGGCAATAGCCTCTGCTACCGTTTTGGACGCGGGTATCACCGCGGGTGCAGGTGTCATCAACTCGCCAATCTCGGCTTCCACGCCACTGACCACCGCCGTGGTATTGGCTTCATCTTCGGCCCGTTCCGCCATGTGCGACACCACAGCCAGCGCCTGATCGGTAGGCAAACGAGAGAGCACAAACTGCACATCATCCGGAGCCTTACCAGCCAGAGCGTCAGCCACCTCCTCCGGCGTTTTGGTTTCAAGCTCTTTGACCAGATCAGACATTCCGGGACTTTGGGTCATCGTGTTCTCCTGACGATTGTGATGCGGCTATAGTCTTATGAGTAGTCTTATGAGTAGTCTTATGAGTTTCTAACCTCAGCTTTCTAACCTCAACTATAGGTGATTCTGGAAACTGTCCATGGAAAGTAGAGACAAAGCGAACTCTTGATATATAACCATTCATTCCCAGAACCAAGCCTGTTATACAGATACCGTTCACCGAACCACAAGGGCGCGCACTATACTTAGGGTAAGTCTTCATCCATCCACAACCCCATCTATCGCTGGAGGTAACCATGTTGCATCCGGACTTTAAAAATGGCGAGAAACTCGATCTCCATACCGCTCTGTCACTGTTTGTGATCACCATGGGCTTTCTGTTTTACATCGATGCCTCGCCGGGCTCGCAAGCTCTTATGTCTGCTTTAACCATGCTGGTCGGTCTGGCCTGGTTAGTCGGTCACTATTTTTGGAAACACCGATCCGGACATAATGACATGTGACTGGCTACAAGTGATTTCATCATTCTGAAACCTGCGGTGTGTTCCACTCTTGCTTTTGAGCCTTCTTCTCAAGCAGGTGACACAGCACCATGCCCCAGTCGTTTTCACAAGGTCGTTTATTTCATCGTCTATACACCACATGTTTTGGTCGTCGATCAAATGAAGCCCCGACCCCAGTAGAGCTGACTCTCAAACACGACACCGCGGTGGCTCACACCCACGAACGCTACCTGTCGTTTTCCATCGACATCTCGGTGCTCGCGGGCGGCTTTTGGTGGGAGGGCGCACTCAATACCCGACGCGGACTGGGCACACTCAGAGTTCCGCCGCTCAAACTGAACGCGAAAAAGCTCGACCGCCTGGTGAGATTACTGGGGCCGGCCTATTTGCGTATCGGTGGATCCGAGGCGGACAAGATTCACTATTTCACCCAACCCGAAAACGAGCCCGACGCCCTGACTCTGACCCACCATCAATGGGATGAACTGCAGGATTTTATACAACGCAACGATCTGAAATTGATTTTTACCTGCAAGTACGGACTTTTCAAACGCAAACATCAGGGTCGCTGGCAGGGTTCTGAACTTCTGGAATTACTAGACTACACCCAGAAAAAAAATTATCAGATCGATGTGTTTGAACTGGGCAACGAACTGAATTCGTACTGGGCTTTTCACGGTTTATTGTCCCAACCCCGAGCCAAACATTTAGCACGTGACTACGACAGCTTTCGTGAACTGGTGCGCTCCCGGTTTCCTCACGCCAAAATTTCCGGTCCTGGCAGCGCATTCTGGCCCAAGCTTGGCGAAACCATTCGCCCGATCAGCAACATCACACCCAAATTTTTAGCGGAATTAAAACAACCTCTCGAAATCGTCGACTGGCACTACTACCCGTTTCAAAGTGATCGCAGTCCGATACGCACTCGCAAAGCGCGTATTCATCATTTACTCGACCCCAAATCGTTTGAATACTTCCGCCACTACAGCCGAAAATTGAGTCGACTGCGCGATCGCTTGCAACCTCAGGCAGAATTGTGGACAGGGGAAACCGGATCCGCTCAATGCGGCGGCCAACCGGAACTGTCGGACCGATGGGTATCCAGTTTTTGGTGGGCCGATCAACTGGGCATGGGCGCCAGGTGCGGTCAAAAAGTCATGGTGCGACAGTCATTGATCGGTGGCGATTACGGCATGATTGTTCGCCTGACACTGAAACCCCGCCCCGATTACTGGGTCAGTTGGCTGTGGGGACAATTGATGGGCACGCAAGCCTACGACCTGGCCAGTAACGATCCCGCCCTGCGCTGTTATTTACACTCGCTAAAACAAACAGCTGGCGAACAAGAACAAGAGCTGCAGCAGAAAGTTCTGTTGTTGATTAATTTAAAAGACCATCCGGTAGAAGTCCGAATGCAACCTGATCTGCGAGAATCGCTCACCACAGGCTATGAAATGACGGCCAAAAATCTAACCAGCCGAAAAGTGAGAATTAATGGTAAAAAAGTACGTTTCCAGGGCGGAGACGTTCGACTGAATCAGTTTCCCAAAAAAACTTTTAACGGTATTATGGCGGCTTACAGCATCAGCTTTTGGCACTGTAGCTTTACCACTGCAGAGGCCGCCCATACTAAAAGATCATTACAGTCTTAATGATCTTTATTTCATCTCTTTCAACACGTCAGCAGTGAGATCATTCACCGGCTCAGACCAGAGAATGGCTTCTTTATTAACCACCATCGTCACACCGTGTTGTTTCGCGACCTTACCAATAACTGTGGTCATGTGTTCCTGAAATTTTTCCATATCCTGATTCAGACTAGCAGGAACTTCCTGAGCAGCGGCTACCTTCTGCTCAAACGCCATCTGATCTTTTCTGAACTGATCCAGCTTTGCCTTCTGATCGGCCGAAAGAGTCATCGGATCGACATTCGCTAATGCGGATAATTCTTTATATTCCTGCTCAAGTTTTTGCTGCATCTGAGTCAATTCCGCCCGGGTTTGATTCTGATGCTGCTGCCGTTTTGACACAATCTCCTGAGCGGCTGGAGTATTGAACAGCTGTTCCACATCCACATAGCCGTATTTTTCGGAAGATGCCGCGAGTACCGGCAGTGTCGCGCAGCTCAACACGCCAACAAACAGAACACTTAACAAACGATTGAATTTCATTATCTTTCCTTGTACTGGGAATAAATTTTCAGATTGCACAGCCCCCCAGCTTAGAGCACTGGCGCAGTTTTGCAATCGCAATAGTTTAAAGCCACGTCTCATTTCCGAAGCATATTTTCGTTATTATCCATTCAAAGAAAGTTCTCAGCACCTAGAGCCTACCTTCTTTGTATGTTTTTCCTATATAAAACCATACACCGACAACCTCTCCACACATTCAGATGAGAGTCAGATAAATTCACTATTCAACAGCTTTTGGTTTTTGTTGATTTTCATAGTCATTTTTCGAAAAACTTCTTAACTTAGGCTGTTTTAATTTGACATACCAAAAGTCCTCGCCAAGACTGAAATTCAACTTGGTCACACAATAACAATAAAAACCTTAAAACGATTTCATATATAAAATACCCCTAATGTAGATACAGACGACTTAAATCGTTGGCAGTCAACCCCTGCAATCAGACACTTGTAAATAACTCATATAAGAATAATTAATGGAGATTTACCTTGAAGACTTCAATAAAACTCTTGCCCTGGGTGATTAGCGCTTTAATCGGATCACCTGCCCTGGCTCAACAAACTGAAACACAAGATTCAGAAGCACAAAATTCAGCACTCCAAAATACAGGCAAGTCCAGTCGTGTCACCTCGCTGGAAGAAATTATCGTTACAGCCCGCAGACGAAAAGAGACCGCACAAGAATCACCGGTTCCCTTAACAGTTCTAAATGAAGCCTTGTTGGATCGATACGGTGTTACTGGCATAGACAGCATCGCTTCGCTGACTCCGGGGCTGGTAACCGGTGAATCGGGCGGCGCCGTAGGCGGTAGTATTTCATTGCGCGGTGTGGGTTCCGGTGAATCCCAGGCGTTTATTGATCAGGCAGTTTCTATCAACATTGATGGCATTCCGATCAGTACCGCACAGATTTTGCGAGTTGCACAAATGGATTTACAGCAGATTGAAGTATTGCGCGGGCCTCAGGCTTTGTTTTTTGGCAAGAACAGTCCCGGCGGGATTATTTCACTGACTTCGGCGGGACCCACGGAAGAATTTGAATCCATGATTCGCACCGGTTATGAATTTGATTCCGAAGAGTGGTCCATTGATGGTTCAATCTCAGGACCGATTTCCGACAAAGCCGGTTTTCGGCTGGCAGCACACTATGCAGACATGGATGGTTACATCGATGTAGATTCGCCCATCAATTTAATTCCCGCGTCCAACGATCCCTACTCGATACAAGCCTCTGGCCTCGATGCTTTTCCTCAGAAAGAAGAAACGTTTTTACGCGGCACCTTTGACTTTGATCCTATCGACCAGCTGAGCATGTCGCTGAAAGGAACTTACGCGGACACCGAAGTGACTGGCGGCACCTCTTACTTCAGTGACATTACCCATTGCCCGTACAGCAATCCACAGGAATTATATCCAGTGGCCGACAACTGCAAAAATGATGGCAAGATTGTCGCGGCGCAAATTCCGGAGGAAGTCCTCGCTCTTAATTCGCAATTGCAACCCAACGGTCACAGGGACAGTGAACAGATCTTGATATCCGGCACTATCGAATATGATTTTTCAGATGAGCTTTCGCTGACGTCTGTGACCGGTTACTACAAAGCCGAAGAAGAAATATCATCAAACGGCGGTTACGGCCTCGCACCCAGCAATATCTACGCCGTGAATTACGAAAACGAACAAGTCACTCAAGAGCTGCGACTGGCCTCCAACTTTACTGGCCCGTTTAATTTTATGGTGGGCGGGTTTTATGAAAACCGAGAGTTATTCACGGACACCTATATCGTTATTCCAACTGTAGCGGCGCCGACATGTCCTACATGTTACGAGTTACCCTATGAAGCCACCAATCAAGAGCAAGAAAGCTATTCGGTATTTGCACAATTTCTCTATGACATTACTGACGAGGTACAAATTTCTCTGGGGGGCCGTTACACACGTGAAACGAAAGAAGTGACCGACTATACGATCATTACAGAAACAACCTTTGATCCTGCTCCTGTTTTGTCAGGTACGCCAGTGGACGTACTGGCCATGCCGTCTTATCCAGGAGATACCGAATTGGAATTCACCAACTTCTCTCCGGAAGTCACTCTAACCTACAAACCCCATGAAGATATGATGTACTTCGCCTCTTACAAAGAGGGTTACAAATCTGGTGGATTTGATGGGTCTTACACTGCTGGTGCGGTACTGACCAATGGGGTGAACTCGTTTGATCCAGAAGAAGTCTCTGGATTTGAAGCCGGCTTCAAATCCAGCCTGATGGACAAGCAAGTCATCTTTAACATGACCGCCTACTGGTACGAATACGAAGACCTGCAAGTGGCAACCTATGATACGGCTGCCCGCTCATTCGGCACCGGTAATGCCGCCAAGTCCCGCGTACGTGGCCTCGAATTGGAAACCAAGTATTACCCGCAAGCCGTACCGGGTCTGGAACTTCACGCCTCAGCCAACTGGAACGATGCCAGTTTCGAAGAATTCTTTGCGCAGTGTTACAAATCCCAATCGAAAGCGGATGGCTGTAATTTCGACAACGACCCAGTTACCGGTAATGGCAACACCCAGGATCTGTCCGGTGAACAGTTGCGTAAAGCACCCAAATTTACCGCCACAGTGGGTGGATACTACGAGACACCAATTGCCTCTGGGCTAATGATGAGCTTCTCATCGGATCTTTTCTATTCAGGCTCATACAACTACGGCACGGATTACCAGCCCTATACCGAGCAGGACAGTTTTATCAAAGCCGACGCCTCAATACGATTGTTCGCAGAGGACAGCCACTGGGAACTGGCGCTAATTGCACGCAACCTGACGGACCGGCGCAACTTGGTGAACGGCATCGACCGCACGGGAACGGGTGGCGATTACGGAACCGACGCGCCAGTGTGTAGCTCATTACCAGCTACCGGGGGCTGTATTCCCGCTGCCGATGTGATTGGCACACCAACGCGAGGACGGACGGTGAGTTTGCAGGCGACCATGAGATTCTGATCGGAAAAGAAAGAAGAAAAGGAGTGAGGTAATTCTGTCTTGATTAAAATCCCGGCTCAGGGTTACCTCACCCTCCTCGAATGCCAATACTTATCCTTCCAGTAATAATCATCCAGTCGAGAAATCATCACGCCTCTGCTGGTCGACGCGTGAAAAAACTTACCGTCCTCAATATAAATGCCAACATGCCGGACTTTAAAACCTGTTTTGAAAAACACCAGATCTCCAGAACGCAACTGGCTACGCTTAACCTTCTCACCGACGATAGCCTGATCCTTAGTGGAACGAGGTAACCGAAGACCGAATTGATCCCGATAAGTGAGATACACCAACCCAGAACAATCAACGCCCCGTCTTGAAAGGCCACCCATCGCATAGCCGGTACCCTTCCACTGTTGATACTGATCATAGAGCTTACGCTGCACCACTCTGGTATCGTTTAAATTAGCCTTACTGGAGTCCAACACCCTCACAGACTGACTGGATGACCCTGTGGGCTGGTGGCTACAGCCCGCCAGCACCGAAACAATAAAAATCACTTTGAATATGAGAAACCACTTGTTCATACAAATCCTTCACCTGCACTGCGATAACAGCGTGCTTTTATCAGTTGAGGGAGCCCCGCTCAGGTTATTGTACGCGTGATTTTTTATATTAGGCCACCCGAATACAGTTGCGGCCACTTTCCTTGGCGTCGTACAACGCGAGATCTGCAAAGTGCAGTAATTTATCAGGATCTTTCGTGTGCGCAGGATAACTGACGATACCGACCGAAAGGGTGACGCCTTCCAATACCTGTCCTTCATAATTAATTTCTGCGTTGGACACTGCGGCGACCAACTGTTCTGCTCGTCGCACACACTCTTCAGTACTGGCCATCGGCATCAGCACCACAAATTCCTCCCCGCCCAAACGACAGGCAATGTCGGCTTGGCGGAAGGATTTTTGCAGCAACCCTGCAATGGTCTTTAGGGCCTCATCCCCTGCAGGGTGACCATGACTGTCATTAAAGGTTTTGAAATGATCAATATCACACATCAGTAACGACAATGGCTGTTGGTTACGCTCTGCGGCAGCGACTTCGTGTTCCAGTACTTCGTCCAGAAAACGCCGGTTCTTTAAGCCGGTCAGGTCATCTTCATACGACAAGCGTTTCAACTCTTCGCGCAAGGCAATGTTCGCCAGCACAACATTGATTCTTTCTACAGCACGCTGTAACAAGGTTATAAAGCCATCACCGATATAGCCATCAGATAATTCCGTCATCGTCACCTGAAGGGTTGCCACGCAGCGGACCACGCCTTTTTGATCCGTGATATTGAATGGGAAACACCCGCCACCCTCATACAGCCTGATGTCTTTTAGCATCACAACGCCAACAGCCGGTATCGAACGATAATCTCCCCAACGTTGGACAACCTTCCAACCGGTTGGCGTAGCAATCCGATACAACCCAGCGAGAGGCTGACAGAGGTCGGCGATAGAATCTCCCAATGTATGAACACCGGAATCCAGAGTATCGGTATTTTCCAGAGACAGAACAATGTCGCTGACTGCTTGCAATTTAAGCTGAAGAAATTGCAGATAGTCCGAACGTAAACGTTCTTTTTCAGCCAGTCTTTCAAATTGCGCTGTTCGCTCTTCAACTTTCATCTCCAACCGAGAATTCAATTCTGCGAGCTGCCTTTGTGTCATAAGGTAATGATGAAATGACAGGCCAATAATGGCCAAAGAAAAAAGCAACGCGCCACTGGAAACCGGTACGTTCATCCATGAGACCCAGTCATGAGCCACCGCCATATCCAGCATCATGACACCACAAAAGCCCAGGTAGGCAAGGATCAATACCTTTTTCTCGCCGGACACCCGATGAAAAACAAACAGTACAGACACCACTAGCAGCAATACCGATATGGTAAAAACCCCATCAAAAATCGGATAAAGCTGGTTCACACCCACCACGCCCAGCACACTGCCGATTGCCGCAACGACGATAAACGCAAGATGGAACCTCCACAGCCAAGTGAAGTGATGCACCTCAACGCTGGCTTTTGAGAGCCAGTCGGCCAACAACATATACATAGGAACCGGAAGGAGAAAGTACGCGTAAGCGCCAATGTAATTCCAGAATAATGGCTGATTCCAAACTAGTTTCATGGCAGAAATATCTCCCATGACCAGTCCAGCAGCTGCCAGCGAAAAAAAGCAAACACAAAGAAACTGTCGACGCTGTCCTTGTAGTACGGCAAACGCGCCTGCCATTAACGCAATTAAAAGCGTGATTCCGGCGACCAAGATGCCTTGCGCGGATTCATCAATGACCTGCTTGAGGATAGCGACCCTTTCGGCGACCTTCACTTCCCCCCAAAAGCCAATCTCCATGTAATCTGAATACACACGAAAGTACATCGTCTTACCGGTGAAGTCCTCTGGCAACGTGATCATATGCCATGGCCAGCCCGCAAACTTACCCACTCCGTTTTCATCAAATTCGCCATGTCGATAAATCCGCTCACCATCCAAATACGCCTCAACCAAAAGATCAACACTGGTGGCATAAAACACAGGGTCGCGCAAATCCGTCTCCGGAAGGGTCACACGGAACCAGATATTATTTTGACCATTTCGGCCAACAGGGTTGGTGGGGTATACAATCGGTGTCCAATCAGCGCTACTTTCCGAAGAACCATTAGGAGAACGGTCAGGAAAAATCCATTTCGGAACACCATCAGCAGTCAACGGAGAATCACCCCAGCGATATTCCCAACCGGTATTGAGTATGGTTTCCTGAATCGGCATATCGACCGATCTCACAGACGAGCAACTTGCAGACGACCAGCCTAACCCCGCCAAAAGCAGCTGCAAAACGCAGAGGACATGAAAATAACGTCGTATCAATGTTGTATCCAAATTAAACGATGAACCCAAGACTTTCTTGCTGACTGGGTATTTTATAAGAGTTTGGATTACATTGTAGACAAGCACAAGATCAAAAAGTTAGTTGTTGCTAACATACAACTAATTCCCTAGTAACCCGCGTCGCACCCCGTGATGAGTACGCGGTAGAAGAAACCTGACAGGCATGGGTTGCTTCTCTGCAAGCCGTTTCGCTGGCTAAAGCCCCGATTGTTGACGCAATGACGAAATCAGGAGCGGTCAATCAAACTGGGTGACTATTGAGCAGCTTGCTCTTGCTCAAGTTTCTTTTTCTGTTTCCGTTTAACGTCCTCCCATGAAATGCCATTTTCGATGGCCGACACACGTTCTTCGTATTTTCGGCATGCCCGTTGGACGATAGAATCCATCTTGACTCCGGCCTCTTTTTCCAAACACAGAATCGCATTTAAACAATCCCATAGCACATCACCCAGCTCGTCTTCGAGGTGACCAATTCGATGTTTTGGCAACTCGTCCAAGACTTCATCTACTTCCTTTTTGATTTCAGACAAATAGGTAGAAGCTCCTGAATACCAGGCATTACTTTTATCGAACTCTGATTTACGTTTGGCTATGTCAAGCAACTTGTCAAAATCTTGCATTTTATTTTCCACTGCGATCAACTGGTTGCCATTTGGTAAGTCACCCAATGGGTTTTCTCCGCAACCTTATCGTAAACGTTCCGGCCTCGGTAGTTATTGTCTGCTGTGATCCAGCGAACAAAGGGCCACCCATGCTGACTAGCTTCTTTTTGTAATGCTTCGTAGAGTGCATCAACAACGCCTTGGCCTCTGACATCTGGCGATACAAATAAATCATCCAAAAAACCCACATGTGAACCGCGTAGAGGTGAAGGCATTGCCCGATAATGCATGAGTCCCAGGCTATGATCGGATTCGTCTTTGGCAACAAGGCAATAAAACTTATTATCTGGATCAAAAATCCATGACCAGACCGTGTTGAGAGTCTCGTCATTCATTGGCATGTTATAGAAATCTGCATAGGCGCAATACAGCTTTTCCCAGGCATTTCTATCACTTTCAGAAAGTGGTTCTACGGTAATCTTCATACTGTTCCTGTTTAGCTAATACGTTTCTATTTAGCCAGCATGCTTCTATTTAGGGAATAGGTTCCTAGTCAGCATCTTTAAACAACTCACCCGCTCTTTTCGACACCAAATCGATACCTGCATCCAAAATAGGAGAGATAAAGTCAGATGCCTTTTCCATTAGTGCTTCACCGGTATCAGAAGCGACTTTACAAGCCACTTTCTTGAAGGTGGCTTTCAGGACGCCCTGAAATGACGTGTCTGGCGCACCTGCTGCGACTAACGCTTCTTTGATATCATCCTGCTCTTGCTCAGTAAGGTATGACTCTATCAACGCGGCAACTGCGTCCAGCCCGAGTTTCACAATACTCGGGGAAAACGAACCATCGGATACGTAGCCCAGTTTCTTAACCTGTGACCGAAGATGATCTGACACCAATGGATTTTCAACTTCCAGGACGTACAGGTCGCCATTTTTTTGAATAAGCGGCCTTTTCAAAAGGTCTTTCACCTTTTCATTCAAGTCATCATCAGAGGATCGGCGAAGCTCTCTGTCATAGATCAGTCTACGCGCTTTGGAACGAGTGATTTTTAGCTTTGACACAAGCTCATACAGCTCTGGTGCATCGTCAATCGCGTTTAGCTTTTCCAGAACGTTAAGGACGATCAATTCCACTTCATTCTTGGGTAAAGCACCGAATGCAGGATTCATGTAGCTTTGAAGAAAATAGGAGAGTGCCGATTTCGCCTCTTCTTCGGATGCCGAATTAACGATTTTATTGATATCCACTCAATACATCCCTGTTTTTATGTGGTTAATGGCTCAAGAATGGGTGACGAGGCCGATATTGCGTCAGAAACAATACCACGTCATTGGCTCGGGATGATTGTATATTTGCCATCGCCATATTTTCCAGGTGGAACAATCCATTGTGTAACTGATTATTGCCCTGAGAGCTGTGTAACCAAACAAACGCTGCCGAGTTCGCCAGGACTGTAATCCAGAACACCACAAGGAAACTCACTTTCTTGGTTTTATGGCGCAATCTTGCCTGAGCGATCAAGGCTCCTGGCCAACCGCAACAAAGAGCTAACCCGTGCAGTGTTTTTTCCGGAACTCGCCAATCGCCCTTGATGGCGGCTTTTTTGTCTTTTGCGTAAAAGCGATAGGTTATCAGGCTGGCTAAGACGAACACCATCAACACCAAAACCGGGGTGTAGCCTAAGTAATAGGACAAACCAACTAGGGCTACGAACATCATAGAAAGAGCGTATTGGAATTTCATTTTAGGCTTATTTTTATCAATAAAGGGGGCAACGGAGTAGTGTATTAAATATGAACTTTTAGGTAGTCAGTAAACTCCAGAACATTTTTTGCAATATTGACAGCTCTAGCCCTTCTATGTCTCTTTGCACCCGAAAAGAACCATTCATCACTACCTGCTTCAGTATATATGGTCTTTTCTAATATTTTATTTTTCCTTTGATCATAAACCGTGTATTTCACTTGCAGCTTTCCTTCGAAATTACCAAAACTCATAGGAGCCTGACTAGCAACTTCTATATTTGCATTAATAATATAAGGACTAGCTCCACTACCCTCAAAGATATTAGCTTTATTAATTGCTATGCGCAGAGACTCCTTAAGAGACTCGTCTAATTTTTCATGGTTATTAATTCTAGTGTTTATGTCTGAATTTATAGAATATCCGCTATTAATTAACGGACTCTCCAACACTTCAGTGTTAACCAATAAGTCCTTAGCAACTTTTGGTCCAGCACATCCGGTCAATAACACAGAAAACATCAGTAATAAGATTAGTGAACGAACACAAAAAATTAATCTAGATTTCTGGGATTGCATTAAAATTCCTTTTGACAATAGAACAAACAATTATTCTGGGGAAGTGAATTTTGAAAAAGCAGTATAAGGAGAGCTGCGACCTTATTGATTTGAAAAGCTGACTATTAACGTTTACCTTACTACCGTTATCATCCCACCTTCAAAAACCACAACCCCGCCATCTCAATCTGAATCAACTCATTGACCAATTCACGCACCTTTTCTTCAGCATCAATGAACTTACCCATGTTCCCGCCGCCACGTCTTGAATCGTAGACCGCTTCGCCATCCAATACGCCGCGGTGATAGACTTTGATATCGGCGTAGGACATATACAAAGCCATATCCCAGCTCCAGCTGGCGGTGTAGGTTGAAGTCCATTCGCAGGAGTCCGGAACGGAGTTTGCGCTGACGACCTGGTGAGCGATGCCTTTGTCGGTTAAAGCGGCTCGATATTCGGCTAAAAAGCCTTCGCGAACTTTGGGGTTTTCAATAATGCAGAGCTGATGTTGATTGGCTAACTGGGCGGGTTCGACGTTTTGGGTAATGGTGCAAGCCGAGAGTAGAGACACGGCGACGATAAGGGCCAGGGTTTTGTACATGGTTCACTATCCTTTTTGTTATGGTTTCGACGCATTGATCGATATCGACACAATCCGTTTGTGGTTGATCTCTAGGAGTTAACGATCTGTTTCGGGTGAAACGAGATATGTACTTGCGGGATGGCGGTTACGGAATAACGACTATTTGAGGATCTTGTAGAGGTCAAGCTGCCGAGGCAGACATACCGTGCTATCCGATGCACGCTGTCGCGTAAAATCTCCTTTAATGAAAACTGATACTACCGGAAGGTATCGGGCTTGCCAATAGCGTTATGGGCCAGCGAGGTCTGACCCGTAGCTGTTAACAGTCAGTCGTTCAGCGTCTCAACCAATTCCTTCGGCAGCACGCTCTCCCAATTGTGCGCGGTGTAGTCACCGTCGATAGGGACGATGGTGATGTAGCCATCTTGCAGTGCAAAGGTGTCCTGGGTTTTGGCGCTTTCGATCATGGTGACTGGCATGGCGCCTTTATCGGAGAAGTTCACTCCGATGTCGTGGCCGTGACGGTAGATGCCGCTACCTTTCACTTTGTCTTTGGTCACGGTTGGGTAGTTCACATTGAGCGCAATGCCTGTCGGCAGCAGTGGAGCGTCTTTACCAGCCGTTTTTTCACCAGCCAAGCCTTCCAGACTGGCGATCAGTCGCACCATATACTCTGAAATTTCTTTGGCGTGCTGAAGATTGGCTTCGGAATCCGCTTCGGATGTTTGATCGAGCAGGTTACTGCTGATCGCAATGGCGGGAATTGGCTCACCCGCCAGGTGCAGTACTGCCACGGTGGCACCGACAGTTCCAGAGAATGACGAGAGCACGCCAATATTGGCTCCTTCATTAATGCCGGAGATAATCAGTTGGGGGCGTTCCGGCATGACGTCTTTGATACCTAACAGGGCAGCGGTCGCCGGTGTGCCTTTGACCGAGTAGACATCGTCCGAGTGCTTGATCACCGCCTTGTCACCACTTCTTAAAGCGCCCAGAGACAGAGCAGCGGCTTTGCCACTTTGGTTCTCATCCGGTGCAACCATGGTCACACTGTGCCCTGCTTTTTTCAGGGTGGCTTGCAGGGTGCGTACCCATGGGTGCTGATAGCCATCGTCGTTGGTGAGCATGATGGTCAGTGCCGAAGCTGGTTGGACGGAAAGTACTGTCAACGCGAAAGCAATAAAGACGGGTCGAATGGACACGGGGCAATTCCTCTAATTAAGGGGCAAAATTGAGAATGGAAAACATGATGTTTGCTGTCGGGATTATTCTCTGCGGGTGCGTCGTCAAGTTATCATCAGCGTCGCAGATTTATTATTAGTGATCGCTATTTCTGTTAGCGGCCGTCATTTTTTGTTAGTAATAGCCATTATCGGACACCGGATTAAAATAGCAACGCACTGGAGTCCAATCGCTCGAATGGAAAGTTTTACTTCAGCCACAGACAAGTTTTATCAACACCGATGTTATCAACGCAGTGACCACTGCAACCGAAGCGCCGCGATCCACGGGTCCTGGCCGTCAAATTCACTGCCGGCGCGATCCACGTCGAGCACTTTGATCAGGTTGGCCTGAATCCGTACTTGTTTGTTCAGATACCAGTTCATTCCCACTGACAGGTTGCGCTGACGACCACCGACGACATCCTGATCGTTGAGGTCTACGGTACTGGCTCGTACCGCTAATTCCCATGCACCCCAGCCGCCCTCACCCACCGCTTCAGAGGGGTTAACCGAAGCGAACTCACCGGCTGCAGAGTTGTAATTTCGGGTTTCACCGGTCAGAAGCCAACTGGCAAAAAAATAGCTGCCATAAAAAAAGACATTGTCTTCATGGTCACGCTCGACGCGGCTGGCCAACACCTCCGCCTGCCAGGAAAAGGGGCCCATCACACGATTGGCTTCTACACCTACTCGGACAATATCTTCAGCACCGGTAATATCGCCGGTATCAACAAAGTGCTCTTCGGTGATACCCACTTCCGGCAGAGAGCGAAAGCGGGTATTGTCTTCATCCGCATTAGTTCGATAAGACACCGAGACCCCCGCCCACACTCGGCGAAGATTAAACCTTCCGGTTGTCACGTCTGAGTCCAGGTCCAAGGGCGCGTGCATATAACGCAGCACAATCGATTGTCCTTTTTCCTGCTGGCCTTCGTCATCAGGACTGAACAGATAAAGACCCGCACTCAAAATACTATCCGTAGTGCGCTTGTGAATGCTAACACCCGCACTGCGTCGGGTGGATAACGCCTCGACTGGCAATGCGCGTTCCATAAACGTTAACGCCATGCGACCGGTCATGTTTTCCAGACTGTAAGCTGGTTGCTGAATGCCGAACGTCGCCTGCATGGTTTTCCAACCGGTGTAGACAAAGTAGGTATCACCCACATCAAACTGGCCTTCGCTGTTCCAGCTTCCCTGAACTTTGGCCGACCACTCTTTACCAAACGAACGGTAAAAGGTCATTCGTGCCAACCGCAAGATTGCGGAAGCATCTTCGGGCTCGTTATTGAGCGGCGCATCGCCTTGCAAATCAGCGCCCCAACGAATTCCCAACAACGGTATTTTCTTATCTACCAGTAACGACCGAACCGGTTTGAAGGTGGTGTCTTTTAAGCCTTGGAGTAAGCGAACCTGATTGATTTCCGGATCCGTCGTTTCAGTATTGACGTCGTTGTCCAGAGTCAGAACGTCCGTTGGATCTGTTTCCTCAGTTTCATCCTTGATGTTATTTTCTTCGGAGGTGCTACTGTCATTTACCACACTGACACGATTGTCAGATTTTTTGATAAGTGTTGTTTGTGCAACAACTGACGACATAACACACAGACACATCAACGCCATCATCGCTGAAGGAAATATTAGTCTGACAATTCGCCACGTCGCCATAGAGACGGTTCATTCGAGAAAAGGAGAAATAAAAGTGTAGCAGGGGTTTGGCAGACGCATTATGCGATCGGGCTAACGCAAAATTGCGTCATAGCAGGCTTTAATATCGGCACCAAAACACACAAATATAACTTCATTTAATGAATCACCCTCTGCCAAACACTCTCTAACAGTATCAACGGCAATTTCGCAGGCACGATCAATCGGAAATCGATAGACGCCGCAACTGATCGCAGGAAAGGCAATGGATCTAATGTTATGTGCTTCAGCCAGTTTCAGTGATTCTCGATAACAGGACGCCAGTAGCGATTCTTCGTTATAGTCACCACCATTCCAGACGGGGCCAACCGTGTGAATGATAAATCGGGCTGGCAATTGGTAGCCTTTGGTAATTTTTGCCTGTCCAGTTTCACAACCGCCCAGGGTTTTACATTCTTCCAACAACTCCGGACCTGCCGCCCGATGAATGGCACCATCCACTCCGCCACCACCCAAAAGGCTGGTATTCGCTGCATTGACGATAGCACCAATATTCAGTTTTGTAATATCACCTTCAGTAATCTTTAAGTTACTCATAACTTCCCTCCTTCTTCTACTGTGCAACGAATCAGTGAATGAATCACAAACTGATTTCACACTGCATGACATTTAATTCATTTTTCTTGTTGTGCATGGCTCATTTTCAACCAAATTTTCGCCAGCATTGTGCTAAAACCGGAAAGTCTAATAACTTCTTCTATACTCTTTGTGACCGAGACGGATCCCATATGTTTTATTGAATAAAATCTTAATTAAAAATACATTATTTAAGAACGGAGTCATTCAACATGTCGTTGCCAGCCAACCTGTACCGGCCATTACTTCTTCTAGCGCTACCTTTATCCATACCAAGTTTGGCTGACGACAGCGCTCGTATCCAGGCACTGGAGAAACAACTTCAGCAACAACAAGCGCTCATGCAACAGCAGCAGCAGATGTTAAATCAAATGCAGCAGGAAATTAAACGTCTCAAGGGCGGACAGCCTGCACTGGTTCAATCCGATTCCAGCCAGATACCAACTCGATCATCAACAGCCTCTACGCAAGCCACAACACAGCAGATAGCGATTGAAAAGCCACGCACGTCCGTTACCGCTTATGGGCACTTGCAACTGGATATGATTCACGATTTCAACCGCGTCGATCCAGATTACGAGGCGACCCTGCGCCCTTCTACTATTCCAACCAATGACGGTCGATACGGACAGGATGGATCAAGCTTGCTGAGTGTGCGTCAGAGTCAAATGGGGTTGCGAGGATCCACCGAGACACCGATGGGTGAAGTCAAAGGCTGGTTTGAATTCGATATGTTTGGCACGGGAAACAACACTGGTGACACCACCTTTAATCTGCGTCACGCCTGGGTAGAAATCGGCGGACTGGGTTTTGGTCAAACCAACTCCACTTTTATGGACATCTCTATCTTCCCCAACGTCATCGACTGGTGGGGACCATCGGGCATGGTCTTTAACCGTAACCCTCAGATTCGCTACACCTGGTTCGGTGACAATAACGAGATTGCTGTCGCCCTGGAAAAACCCAATGGCAGTTTCAACACCGGTATTTTTGGTCAGCTATCGCCGGTTATTGATGAGCGAGCCAGCGTTCGCACGGAATACCCAGACTTAACCTCGCACTATCGCAGTGAACACGACTGGGGCCACTGGCAACTGGCCGGTGTCTTGCGCAAACTGGAATTTGAAACGACCTGTCCCGGTGATCCGTCTACTTGTCTGCCAGACAATCACCCCAGGACCGAAGAAACCGGCTGGGGCGTTAACCTGACCGGTTCCATCAATACCGTAGGACAAGATCAATTGAAGTTTGGGGTCGTCTACGGTGAAGGTATCGCCAGCTTTATGAACGATGGCGGTGTAAACCTGGCTCCTGGTGATAACACCATCGAGGCGGTTCCCGTACTGGGCACCACCCTGTACTACGACCGCTACTGGTCCAACCGCTGGAGCTCATCCATTGGTGTGTCCATCAATGACGCCGATGTTCGCAATCAACAAGCCGACGAAGAATTCGATAAAGGCACCTACGCCAGTGTCAACGTACTCTACACCCCTTATCCCGAGTTCCTGATTGGCCTTGAAGCACTCTATGGAGAGCACAAAGATGTGGGCGGCAATGTCGGCGAAGATTTCCGCACGCAGCTGACCTTCAAACACAAATTCTCAGCCAGCTTCTAAAACTAGCTTGTTGTTAAAACCAGTCAGCTTAAAACCAGGCAGTTTAAAGCCAGTTAGCTTAAAACCAGTCAGTTTAAAAAAGGGAGAGCAACATGCAGCGCAAGACATTATCGGTACTGGTAATGGCAGCCATGATAGGGCTGTCAGGATGTAGCAAAGAAGAAGTACCAGCGCCGCAGGATGAAATCATAACACCGGAGCAGAGTGCTTCTGCCGAATCAAAGGAACAGGCACCGTCCACCCTGCCCGCTAGCGCTGAAACTTTTAGCGTCGTTGAAGCCAGCTTCAGCGATATGCAAGCCGCTATGGACGAGGGACGAACCACCTCGGAAGCTATCGTTCAGCAATATCTGACCCGTATCGAGCAGTACAACCCACTTCTGGGCGCCGCCATCACCATTGCCGATGATGCACTGGCACAGGCGCGCAAGCTGGATCAGGAACGGGCCAATGGCAACGTCAGAGGTCCACTGCACGGTATCCCCATCGCCCTGAAAGACAATATACACACCACCGATATGCCTACCACCGGAGGCGCTCTGGCGTTTGAGGATTTTACACCGCCCTACGAAGCCACACTGGTGGATAACCTGCGTGAAGCCGGGGCCATCATCATAGCCAAAACCACGCTCACCGAACTGGCTAACTGGGTCGCCACTGGAATGCCCAACAACTACAACGCGGTGAACGGTTATGGCTACAATCCCTATGATCCGCGCATGGACCCTCGCGAGGGTTTTAATGACGGTCGCGGCGTGCTGGACACCGGTGGCTCCAGCTCGGGCATTGGAACCGCAGCCAACTTGTGGGCCGCCAATGTCGGCACAGAAACGTCGGGGTCGTTGGAAATCCCATCAAATAATACTCGCCTTGTGGGCATTAAACCGACCGTGGGTCGTGTGAGCAGATACGGCATCATCCCCATTACAGCTGATCAGGATACCGCCGGAGCTATGGCCAAGACCGTAGCCGATGCAGCCACCTTACTGGCTGCGATGGAAAGCGACGACAGTAATGATCCGGATACCGGCGTTTGCCCGCCCCCCGGTGACGACGGCTACAGTGAACACTTCCTGAAGGATGGGCTGCAAGGTGTTCGTATCGGCATCCCACGAGCTTTTTACTATGAAGCGTTCACACCACCCGGTGAAAACAAACCCCGCGGAGGTCTCACAGAAGCTCAGGCCGAAGTCATGAAAAACGCCATCGCCGCCTTAAAAGTGGCAGGTGCCACCGTGGTGGATCCGGCCAATATTCCCAGTGTGACCAGCGGAGATCCCGATGCAAATCAATTGCTGTTTGGCAACTGTTACGACACTCCACAAGGTAAAGGGGGAGACACAAACTGCTCCGTCGTTATGAAATACGGCATGAAGCGGGATTTCAATAAATGGCTTGATAGTCTCGGCGACAGCGCTCCTGTCGAGTCCTTAACCGCGCTGCGTGAATTTAACGAAGCGCACCGTGAAGAGAACGCCATCAAGTACGATCAAGCTGAACTGGACATTTCTGATCAGATGGATGTGTACGATGATCGTGAACGCTATAACGCCGATCGTGAAAAAGATATTTTACTGACTCGCACATTGGGGATCGATGCCGCAATGAAAGAACATCAATTGGACGCTCTGATGTTTCCCGCGTGGTACGGTGAAAACATCATCAACAAGGCCGGTTACCCTGTGATCGCAGTGCCCTTCTCCGAAGTACCTAACACACTCGACCCACCACTGCCGGAAGGCTTTGATCCCAAGCCCATCCCCTTTGGCGTGACATTTGTCGGCACCGCCTGTAGCGAGGGCAAGCTGATTGAGATGGCCTACGGATTTGAACAGGCCACTCTGGGACGCAAGCCACCGGAAGTTGCGCCATGAGCAGGTATTTGCACAAAGTTTCTATTCTGTGCGTCGCTCTGCTGGCTCTGGGGGTTTTTCAGGCCAGCTTTGCCAGGGCAGCTTCTGACCAGAACACGTCATCCCAGAACTCTTCAAACCAGAACTCTTCAAACCAAAGTTCTCAAATCCAGAATTCTCAAATTCAGAGCTCTCAGATTCAGAATACAGACGACATCCAGGCGGCTTTGGATTCGGCTTATGAACGTTTCAAGAATCTGAAAGACGGAGAAACCGCCCAGTATATTCCCGCATTGGCTGAGGCCGATCCGGATCACTTCGGGTTGGCCATCATTACCGTCGATGGTCAGGTGTTTACCAAAGGCGATGCGAATCAGGCGTTCGCGATTATGAGTGCGGCCAAACCTTTCACCCTGGCCCTGCTACTCACCCAAACCAGTCCTGACTTTGTTCTGCAGAAGATTGGTGTGGAACCTACCGGCCTGCCCTTTAACTCCCTGAGCGGTATCGAACCGGACGCCCCCAATACAATCAATCCACTGGTCAACGCAGGAGCCATCACTGCTGTCAGTCTGTTAAAGGCCAACAGCGGCGAACAACGCTGGCAGCAAGTCCGCGATATGTATCAACGCTTTGCCGGTGAACCGCTGCCATTGATGCAAGACGTCTATGAGTCGGTAGGCAAAAGCAATTATCACAACCGCGCCATCGCCAACCTGTTGCAAAACAGTCAGATGCTCGGGGCATCCCCGGAGGAGACTCTGGATGTGTATAACAAGCAGAGCTGTGTCGCGGTAACCGCAAGACAACTGGCCACCATGGGGGCGACGCTTGCCAATGCCGGCACCAATCCGATCACCGGTGAAAACGTACTGGCAGCAGATCAGGTTGAGAAAGTGTTGGCGCTGATGACGATGAACGGTTTTTACAACGAATCCGGCTGGTGGGCCTATACCGCGGGTCTACCGGCGAAAAGTGGTGTCGGCGGTGGAATCGTCGCGATTGCCCCCGGCAAGATGGCGCTGGTGGGTTACTCACCCCGTTTGTCACCCGCTGGCAATAGCGTGCGGGCCATGAAAGCCCTGCAAGCGATATCAGAAAATTTAAAGTTGAGTGTGTTTGATCCGGAATAGATTAGATAAATATCACAACTTGGACGCGGCCACCCCACCATCACACAAAACATCCACGCCAGTCAGGAAGCCCGCTTTCGAACTGGCGCAAAAGGCCAGAACTTCAGCGATCTCTTCCGGTTTTCCAAAACGTTTTAAAGCCGACATATCGACCAATGCCGCGCCGCCGTGATCTTCTTCCAAACGCCCCATTTCGGTATCAAACAAACCGGGGGATACCGACACGACGCGAGCGCCCTTTGCACCAAACCGTGAGGCTTCGGTCTTGCTGTACCAGGCCACAAAGTGTTTGCTGATGCAGTACGCCAGACCAGAACGATGTTTTTTCGGCAACAGTTTGCAGGGAAACAGTGCCTTTTTCACAAAGGCCTCCCGATTCGTTCTCGCATGGCGGTAACTTCGTGTCGGCACCATCATAGCAGGCACCAAATGCGCAGAATTGGAAGAGACATTCACCAAAGCAAAGCCTTCTTTGGCAACGTTGTAAAAAGCATTACTGATGTTGATCGTACCCAGGGCGTTTACTTTCATGATGATATTGGGATCGCCCATTTGCGGGCTCAAACCCGCTGTGTGAATGACGGCTTTCACTTGACCCACATCAGCGGCGTGAGCCGCCAGAGCATCTACCGCCTGTTCATCAGTGATGTCACAGATAACCGATTCACAACTGACACCCAGCTCTTGCAAGGTCTTAACGGCACTGTCTAGTCTCTGTTGATTAACATCGCAAATAATAACGTGATGGTCAGTGCCCATGATCTTGGCCGTGGCCAACCCCATGCCACCCGCACCACCAGTGATAACCGCTACCGGCTTAATGGTCGTCTCTGTATTCGTCATTGTTATTCTATTCGCCTCTGAATATCACTTTGTGGCCTGACCAATCAATAATTATGGAGTTTATTGATTATTGGGACTATTGAATATTGGGATTGCTGATTATAGAGGCTACAGAACTGCAGAGACTAATCGACTTGTGATGTCAGAGGCATACAAACGAGTCTGCTTTGGTAATAAACGAAAAAATCGTCCTCCCAGAAAACCAAACATCGATAAAAACGGTTAACACCATGACCGGTCAAGCAGATGCTTAGAGTTTTCGCATCCTGCCCATATAATCTGCCTTACCAATTTTCACGCCTTTTGCACGCAAGATATCGTAGGCAGTGGATGCGTGAAAATAAAAATTCGGCTGAGAAAACGACAACAGAAAATTGTCTGCGGTAAACTTCAGTTCAAAGTCACCCATTTTGAACATCATCGGCTGACCAATAGCCGTCTCCAAAGTTTCTTCATCCACAGTTTCTAAAAACTCAACCGCCTGATCAATGCATTGGTGCAGTCCAGAAAAATCTTCGGGCGGTGGATTTAAATCTGGTGAAAAAACACCTTTAGACAAACTTTGGATAGCGACTGCAGAATGTACCGCAGTTGATTTAATCTGATAGGCAAAAGGCAGCATGTCATCGGCCAGACTCTCATGAAGCAGAGTCTCCTCTGAAATATCATTGTCTCGACAAAAGTCCTCGGCCTTCTTGAGAAGGTGTTTCATGGAACCCAGTAATTGCAAACAGGAAGGCACAAAAGCAGCGTGCA
The DNA here is from genome assembly GCF_965662505.1 of Pseudomaricurvus sp. Lineage (NCBI taxonomy): Bacteria > Pseudomonadati > Pseudomonadota > Gammaproteobacteria > Cellvibrionales > Cellvibrionaceae > Pseudomaricurvus > Pseudomaricurvus sp. Next base: position 33,377 of record NZ_CBFIHX010000015.1, read on the forward strand.
GTGATAAAGGCATAGTCAATTCTCCTGAGCATGAACAATAAGTGCTTTAATATTTTCAACGTGTATTCTTAATCGGTTTAGCCCATCAGACGAACGCCCGATAAATACTGGTGGAAGTGAACCACTCCCCCTGCGATCACAAGCGCAACGATCGTACTGACAATAGACTTGAACCAACCAACGGGTTCAGGTCGTGTCCATTCTCTCCCGTCACGGCGATTGATAAAGATGACTTCCAGTACCGCCCAAATCAGCAGGCTACCAAACAGAATCATTGACCGAGTGTCGCCATTACTCAACAAGTGCGCAATCGCCCAGAGTTTAACCCCGGTTAACTGCGGGTGACGAATAACACGTTTTATATCCGTGGGCAGTCGTGCTGCAAAAAAGAATACAAAAGCAATGGGTACCAGAGCCATGGTTAAATGACGCACACCTGTCGGCGGCACCAAAATTATTGAGGGTATGGTTGCTTTCCAGCCAAAGATAATCATCATCAATGACAACAAAACCACCAGAGAAAACAGGCCTTTCCAGGGCAGCAGTCCCACTTTGTTGACAACCGCAACTTTAAACTGCGGCATTAGGGCTAATGACAGATGGGATAAAGACCAGAGCAGAACCCCCAAAATCAGTAATATCACAAGTTCCTCCTACCCAGACCGGGAACGGCCAATCTATTATTTTTATTGATATTTGATCTTCGTAAACACGCTTCTTATACAGAGAGCATCAGCTACACTATAGCTGCTATTCCCCCAGTTAAAAACGCAGGTTGGCAGTTAAAAACGCAGGTTGGAACGTTCGCTGGATTGCGAACTCTTCCCATCCCCAGGCCCACAAAGGTCAATCAGATGCTGAGACAAGGTTTCGGAATCCTCAACAAACTCCGTCGAGGTTATCACTTGACCGTCCAGGCTGAGCACCGTTACCTGATCGTCACGTACCGGAAGAGCAGCCGTAGCGTCACCCTCCCAATCCAACCAGATTGGGTAGGCATAATCACGCAGCTTGGGAACTGCGACCAGTTGACTGATGATACTGGGCATACCGCTGATATTCGCCAGATACACCAGTTTACCGCTATTCAGACAGGCGGTGTCGATGCCTTCGAAACTTTCATAGACCCGTTCTTTAGCCTCCATGCCGCTTACGAACAACAGGGTTTTCATGGTGTCCTGATGGGTAAACGGATTGTCGTTCTGATCCTTTATTCCTGTTAAATCCAACGAATCTCCCGTCGATAACTGCGTTACCGGTTTAGAAGCACACCCAATAAAAAAGGCGCTTGTCATAAGCAACGTTAAACTCAGCAGTTTTTTAACAGCTGTCATATCAACCATATACACATTACTCCAGCAGAAAATGTCTGTTGATCGTGTCGTCAACGATCCTGTCTAAATACACTAAACCATAGAGTACAGCTTTACGGGCATAACGACATCTTCAAACCGTGCCTAAACAGGCGATAGCGATTGATCCGACTATACTGAAATCTATTCCAACCACGATGGTGTTGTATGTCACTCCGAAGAACCCTGTTGATCCTGCTGGCGACCCTCTGCACGCTGATTGTGGTAGTCGGATTGTGCCTCTGGTTTTCGGATTTTCGCTTTCTCAAACCCAAAATTGAAGCCGTCGTCACGGAGTCCACTGGCAGGCAATTTCGCATCGACGGTGACTTCTTTTTCAAAGGGTTGCCCACGCCCACGCTGCTGTTAGAACAGGTCAGTCTCAGCAGTCCTGACTGGGGCTCCCAGCCGTCTATGCTAACGGCAGAAAAAGCTTATGTGGAAGTTGATCTCTGGTCCCTTGTTTCGCCACCAATCGTGGTGCGAACAATTGAGGTTGATAACGTCAACATCCTCCACGAAAGCAATGCCTCGGACGAATCCAACTGGGCTATGGGCTCACAAACCGATGAGCCCTCACCGGAACCACAATCCGTGGAACTGTCACTGCCTGTTGAAATCCAGTCGGCCTCTGTCAACAACGTACAGGTGCTGCTGCGCAAGCCTGGGGATGATGATGTCGAAGCCCGGCTCGACCATCTGACCATTTCAGGCACCACCTCCGACTGGCAAGCAGAGGCCAGCGGCCAGTTCGCCGAAACACCTGTCGACTTCAACGCCAAAGTGGTGGGAAATCATGTTGTGGTTAACGCCAAGGCGGACGAATTCTCCCTGACCTCTCAATACGTATATCGTGACCAGTCTGTGGATCTCGACGCCTCCATCAGCACCCTCGACAAGATCGGTCACTGGCTGGAGATCGAGGACTTACCCGCCGAAGACCTCAAGCTAAAAGGCAATGTTGCCGTCAGCGATGGCAATCTGCTTCTGAATGACGTCGTCGCCAGTCTGAGCGGCCTGGAACTGCGCGTAGATGGCCACATTGACTCCGCCAACGCCCAGGCAGAACTGAGCGTGGAAGCATCTGGAGGTAAACTCTCTTACCTGAAAACCGATCTACCCGAATTGCCCTTCCGGTTAAAAACTCAGCTGGTCGCGACGACCTCTGAGCTGGATCTGAAATCATTCACCGTTAACATCGATGACAACACCATCACTGGAAACGCATTGATTCATCAGGGCGATCAACCCGAGATCACGCTGCAAGCCCGTTCGGATCGGCTGGATGTGACGCCGTTTATGGCCGAAAACCCAACCACTAGGACCACCACCGCGACCACTAAGACCACAGGAAAACCATCGTCTCGCTATGTTTTTGATGACACACCTTTACCGTTAAAGCAGCGACCAGGGCTGCAACTGGACGCACAAATTCAGATCGGTCGACTGATACTGCCCGATACGGAAGTCGAGAACGTACAGCTGAACATCCAAAACCGTCAGAACCAGCTTATTCTGGGCAACAGCTTTGAAGGTTCAATAGCAGGTAAAGTTAATTATCAATTACAGCTACAGCAGGAAGGCAACAGGGCAACACTCGACATTCAGGGTCTGGTCAGTGATTTCCAGTCCGACCTGCTGTCTGAAGGATCAGTCCCCAAAGACCAAATCCCTGTCACCAAAATCGAAGTGGATTTACAGGCGACGGGAACGACCCCCAGAGCACTCGCATCCAGTCTTGATGGCAAACTCATTGCTAGCCAGGGCCCGGGGATTGTTAGCAACAAAATGATCGACAAATTCTCCGGTGACATTTTGAATCAGCTGTTCAATACGCTGAATCCATTTGCCAAGGACGATGAGTTCACCAATTGGGAGTGCAGTGTGTTTGCGATCGATTTTTCCTCGGGTAAGGGCGACATCAGTGGATTTTTGCTGCAAAGCGAAAAGCTGATGGTGGTCGGCGGCGGCCAAGTGGACCTTAACGATGAAACACTCAATATTGAATTCAACACCAAGCCCCGCAAAGGCGTTGGCGTCAGCGCAGATATGCTTGTTACACCGTTTGTGAAACTTAGCGGCACATTGAAAGAGCCAAGCATCGGTCTTAATCAAAAAGGGTTGTTACTGAGTGGCGGCGCCGCATTCTTAACGGGCGGCATGTCTTTTCTCTACACAGGCCTGATCGACCGGGCGATGGCGCAAGAGGGCCAGTGCGAGAAAGCGCTTGAGTTAGTGCATCAAAAATAACAACTCGGCCAAAGCCATTGCATCATGTTTTCTTCAGATAATATCGGCCATCCTCGCCCTGCTCAGGAAAACCTGCTTCATCCACCTTGAATTCGTCGGGGTTTGCATCAATCACGGGATGCACGTTCCAAAAGAGGGTCTGACCGTCTGTGGAAAAGTTTTGTCTGAGCGGCTTAAAGTGGCTGGCGTCCGCGCCCTCAATTACGGTGTTACCGTAGAAGGCTTTATCGTTAATGACGATGTACCAACCGGCAAAGGCATCGTCGAAACTTCGCACATCCACGACTGAGCCTACATCCAGACGCCCTTGGGCATGATGATACACAGCTCCCTCGTAGGTGAAATAACCATCACTCAACCAATCCAGCTTGCTGCGTTTTATATAGCGAGAGTTGTGCTCATCGATTTTCACTTCCTGATACTTGTACGCGCCAAAGTCTTCTGCATCGATTTTGCTAAACCAATTCGGGTTCACATCCAGCAAACGTGTATCGACTTCATAGACACTGTCTTTATCTTTCCAGAAATATCCATTTACGTCCTTGGCCGTTGCAGGATCACCAAAGGGTAGTGGTTCGGCTTGATAGAACATGCGTTGATGATCTTTCTGAATGACTTCGTTAACGATTTCAAAACTGGCGACGTCAGCACCCTTGACCAGATCGCCACGATAAAACACATGAGAGCTGTCTTTGACAAAACCCTTAGCCAATAAAGTAAAACCGGAAGGCACGGCACCTGCCAGTAGGTCACCTTGAAAATACACGCGCTCATTAATGGCCAGATAGGCATAACCGTCTTCCGCCCCTAAATATTTATAGTTCGCAGCGTCGACTGACATCGGCTTGCCGTCGTAATAAAACTGTTGCTTATCAACCGCGTAACCACCACCAATATTGGTATAACTGGCGGGGTCTGCCGTCTCCATTAACTGACTGAAGAAAAAGACCTGCTGATCATCTCGAGAATAAAACGATTCATTCTGTGTACTGCTATCCACACCACTGGGCAGCAACAACTGAAAAGCATGGGGATCAGCTCCGGGAATCACCTCTCCGGAAAAAAATACCTGTTGATTATCTTTGGCATACGAGTTGGACAACACGGTAAAACTGTTGAGTTCAGCAGATTCCATGTGCTGCTTACCTAGCTCGAAAAAGTTGCTGCCCCGTACGAAGTAGACGTTTTCGTCATCGTGGTAATACTGCTTACTGACGGACTGATCGAAAGCTTTAACACCATTCATTTTAGGAGAATTGAAGACACCAAAAGCAACCATGCCGACTATAAACGGCACACACGCGATACCGGCCAGAATTAACAACCACTTCATCATAGCTTTACGATTCCTTTCCTGGAGCGTCCTGTTAAAAACCTCAAGTCACCAAAAGCTGAGGTTTGCCAAGGCAGATTGATGTTTCGGACGGGATCTTACCCAAGTTTACCCAGTTCATAAACAGCGGGGATAGGATGGACCTTGCCACTGGCCACCCACCGCTCACTACTCACTACTCACTACTCACTACTCACTACAGTTTAAATCACCAACAAGTCTAAATTGAATGAATGCTACACATATACGACGCTATTTAATCAAAGTTTCCAGAGAGTTTCTTATTTGTACAACCAAGCAAACGCCAAAGAATTGACAATGAGTAAGCATCAGAAAACCTGAATCTTTCCAATTTTATTTTCCAGGGCCCCGTTTTTTTAGTGGCTAATTTTTAAACTAATAAAACAGTTACTCTAAACACATTTAATAGAAAGTTACGGTTTTGTTTTACATTTGGATACCGAAATCTCTCTTGAAACACAGTATTTCCCGCACTGTCAAACTCCGCACAAATTGGAAAATTTGAACCTTTTCGACCATACTGTCGTATGAATTTAACTAAACCCTTTCAATTCCCCGTCTATTCCCTCAGGGAGAATAACAATGACAACACCAATCCATGGGTGGGTACGTCGCCCATTGCTATCTTTTTTGCCCCCCCTTTTACTGTGCGCTTCTCTTCCCGCTTTTGCAGCCAGCGAAGCCGAGTTGCAACAGCGCATTCAAAAACTGAAAGCTGAATTAGACGCTGCCAATACCGAGTTAAAAACGGTTCAGGCTGAAAACAAAGAACTCACAGAAACCAATGTGAAACTCACCAAAGCGGATTCTCCTATTCAGATCGGCAATTTGAGAGTGGGCGGTGCGATTCGCGCCAACTACACAGTGGGTGACTATCCATCCTCAAGCAGCGGTGCAGCCAGCCGAGCCTGGGAGGATGACGGCAACGTCAGTCTGGATACCTTTCGTGTCAATCTGGATTACAGCAACGGGCCGGTCACCGGTAAATTTGAGTACCGCTGGTACAACGGCTACAACTTTCTGCATACCGCCTGGCTGGGTTACAACTTTGACGAAGACAGCCAAATGCAAGTGGGCGTGAACCGTGTGCCTTTTGGTCCTGGCGCCTATGGCGTATCCCAGAGCTGGCTATTCGATCAGCACTACTACCTGGGCCTGTCGGATGATATGGATCTGGGTGTGAAATACAGCACACAGCGCGGCAACTGGGCCTGGGACGTCGCCTACTACTATTCCGATGAGGGTCAATACACCGGCGCCAGCCGCGACAGTGCCCGCTATTCCTACGACGTGGTGAATGAGTCCGGCGACGGCTACGAGGAACGCAACCAGTTCAACCTGCGTGGTATCTATTCCTTTGCCAGCAAAGGCGAAGGCGTCTCCACCGATTTGGGTTTCTCAGTTCAAATGGGTCAGCTGGAAAGCGAAGGGCCACAGTCCGATGGTGATCACTACGCCGCCTCGGTTCATATGATCAATCAATGGGGCAATCTTAAACTGGCTTCCCAGCTGACCCGCTACGAATACGATGTGGATTCTGATCAGCCACTGGGAACAGACGCTCTGGTGCAATACGGTGCTTACGACTTCCCCAGCACGGCAGCCGCTGAAGCCTGGGTACCCGCGGTTTCTCTCAGCTACACCTATACAACAGACCGTATTGATTGGCTCGATTACGTCGTGCCTTACATGGAATACAGCTCCATCGTGAAGGATGAAGACGGTTTCAACGACAGTGAGCTGTTTATCATCGGTGTGGCGCTGGCCCGCAATGGCTGGTACATCTACAACGATCTGGCTTTTTCCAACGGCAACGAGTTTGTCGGGGGTGATGCCGCTTTCGGTGACCGCCTCGGGGCAAACGCTGATAACGAGTGGCTCACTCGCTACAACATCAATTTCGGGTATTACTTCTAAGCTCAAGCACTACTGTCAGCACTCGTCTTTTCACTGGCGCGTGCTGACTGCTGTGTCATAAACAGTTTCTCATAACCCATAACGTACCTTCAGACAAACAAACCCACATTCACACAAGGAGAACAACGTGGACAAACAGTCCGACAACTCCCCTGAATCCGAATCGCTGGGCGTACCCGCCCCGGACGGTGCAGCCAACTTAATCGATACCGATTACCAGATTGGGCAGGATAATTACCGAGCCAAGCACATGGGTATCACCATCGATATTCACGGTGCGGTGTTTATTTTCTCGGCAATCGTGGTGATGATTTTTGTATTCATGTCACTGGCCTTGCCAGAGCAATCCACCAGTTTGTTTGAGGCCGGCAAAAACTGGATCAACACTCACCTAACGTGGTTTTTCCTGTTCTCAGCCAACATATTCGTACTGGTGTGCCTGGGTCTGATCCTGTCACCGCTGGGCCGTATCCGTATCGGCGGCGCGGAGGCCAAGCCGGACTTCTCCCGCTTGTCCTGGTTTTCCATGCTGTTTGCCGCCGGTATGGGCATCGGGCTGGTGTTCTATGGAGTGTCCGAGCCGCTGTCTCACTACGGCACTTCTTACGCCGGAGTCACTGTGGGCGCAGATGGCGCGCGAACCGATTGGGCACCTCTGGGTGGCGCAGCCGGTGATGAGCAAGCCTCGCTGGATTTAGGCATGGCCGCTACGATCTTCCACTGGGGTCTGCACCCCTGGGCGATTTATGCGATTGTGGCATTATCGCTGTCGATTTTCTCCTTCAACAAAGGCTTACCGCTCACAGTCCGCTCTATCTTCTATCCTATCCTTGGGGAGAGAATCTGGGGTTGGCCGGGTCATATCATCGATATTCTCGCGGTATTCGCCACACTCTTTGGTCTCGCAACTTCGCTGGGGATCGGTGCGCAACAAGCGGCGTCCGGTTTGCATCATCTGTTTGGTATCGGCGACGGTGACACCACACTGGTTCTGTTAATTGCCGGTATTAGCGCGATCGCCATTGTGTCGATTGTGGCGGGTGTCGAGAAAGGTGTGAAACGGCTGTCGGAAATCAACATGCTGCTGGCGTTCGCGCTGCTGATGTTTGTGGTTATTGTCGGCCCCACCTGGGTCATTATGTCCGGCTTCTTCAGCAATTTGGGCAGTTACCTTACCGAACTGCCGGCCCTGTCGAACCCCTTTGGTCGTGAAGACGCAAACTTCAGTCAAGGCTGGACGACCTTCTACTGGGCCTGGTGGATCAGCTGGTCACCTTTTGTGGGTATGTTTATCGCACGGGTGAGTCGCGGACGCAGTGTGCGTGAGTTTCTGATCTCAGTGCTGCTGATTCCGTCTGTCGTATCCGTTTTCTGGATGACGGCGTTTGGTACCACGGCGATCAAACAACTGCAGTCTGGCTTTGAAGGTGCCGCTACAGCGGATCTGTCATTGAAGCTGTTTGTGATGCTGGAGCAACTGCCGATGGCCGAGATCACATCGTTTATTGGCATCATTCTGGTGATTGTATTCTTTGTGACGTCTTCGGATTCCGGCTCACTGGTGATTGATACCATTACCGCCGGCGGCAAGATTGATGCACCCAAACCACAGCGCATCTTCTGGGGTGTGACCGAGGGCGCCATTGCCATCGCTCTGTTGCTGGGTGGTGGCCTGGGCGCACTGCAAGCGGCTGCCGTTTCAGCCGGGCTTCCGTTCACCATTGTGTTGCTGGTGGGGTGTTACGCCATTATCCGCGGCTTGATGAGTGAACCACGCTCAGCGGCCCCTGCGAGTTAGCCGGGGTCAATCCCACAATTGTAATGTTAATCCCACAACTGCCCCAGGGGCGTTGTGGGAGAATAATGTCTGGCCACCTGAGCGGAAAACAGCTCTGCGGTGGCCATGGCATCCACCTTCGCATGATGCGACGAATACACCGGTAAACCATAACGCTCGCGACTGTCACTCAGTCGAATCGACACCGGTTGCACACCAAAAGCCTGTTTCAATTTCTGCTTCCAACCTTGACGCTCCCACCGCGCCTCAATCGCCATGGTGTCAATCAGCGGAAACAAGCAGCGTTCCCGCCACAGCCTGCGACAGGAATAATCCAGAAAAGGCCGCTCAATCGGTCGGTAGTGCACCACCACCATGTGTCCACGAAGCCGTTCCACCAGTTCATCCAAGACCTTCTCTAGCGGCGGTGCCTGATCGACCTGCGAGTGAGTAATACGGTGGAAGGCGATAGATTCTTCATTCAGTGCCCGCGTTGGCTTCACCACTTGATAGTAACCGTCTGACGGACGGATACTGTGTAACGTGAAAGGCACCATACCAATACTGACAATCTCATTGCGCTTGGGATCCAACCCCGTGGTTTCAAAATCCAACGCCATCAGTGGTACTTCCGAAAGTGGCATATCCGCATCCGGCAAGGGTGTTTGGTAAAAGTGTTTTAGCGCCGGGTGCACGCAGACTTTCGCCTGCTGTTGGTGATAACGCTGCCACTCGTCAATCACACTTTGCTGTGGCCGTTTGGCAAGCATCTATTTCTCCGAGCCGGGGTAACGAAAGCCAAGAAAGTTCTGGGCGTTACTCAGTACCTGAAAAGCCTCTTTCAGATTGTGGCGTTCGGTGCTGTCGATGTTTTCCGGCTCGATGGCGTTGTCCACCGGTTGGTCGTTTTGTAGTTCGCCTGCCTGATGACGCATGCGCACCAGAGCGATGAACTCCAGTGCATAACTCAATTTATCCACCTGGCCGGCGGGCAGTATTTTCGCCTGATCGATATCCCGCAAACGCTCCACACTGTTCTGCGCGCGCGACCCCGCCGCCAGTGCGTGTACACGGATCACATCGGTCATGGGGGCTACGCCCCGGCTTTTGATGTTAATGATCTTGTGTTGCCGACCGTCGGTCTCCATCACAAAAGTGCGAAAGAAGCCCAATGGCGGCGTACGATTGAGGGCATTGCGAGCCATCGCGCCCAGGAAGCGGGGGCTTTTGGAAGCTTTCGTTGCCACCAGATCCTGCAGAATTTCCACAAAACGCTCTTCACCGTGTACGGCATCCAGATCAAAAAAGATGCAGCTGTGCAGCAATCGCTGCGGATCCGGTTCGGCAATCCACTCCTCAAAATAGCGCTTCCACTGGGACAGCGGCTGCCGCCACTCGTCATTGGTGGCCATGATTCCACCTTTGCAATAGTCATAGCCACAGGCGTCCAGACCGTCGCTGACCTTTTGCGCCAGGGTTTTGAAATATTCATCGTGCTGTTCAGGATCGAAACTGTCGTGCAAGACAATGGCGTTGTCCTGATCGGTAATCACCGACTGGGCGTGTCGCGCCAGAGAACCGTGCACCATATAACAATAAGGCACAGGCGGCGGGCCCAGCTCATCTTCCGCCAGCTCGATCAGACGCCGCATCAGACTGCGCCCAATGCTGGACATGGCATCGCCAATCATTTGCGAAGTGGATCCCGCGTTCACCAGTCGCACAAAGGCTGCGCGTATCTCCGGCACCAGTCGAGACAAGTCGCGCACAGAACTGCGACTGAAAATATTACTGACCAGATAGAGACTGCTGTTGGTTTCGTAACGGACAATATCCGACAGATGCACTACACCCACCGGACGACGTCGATGCAACACCGGCAATCGCTGAATGTGATTGCGCAGCATGGTCAGCATGGCTTCATTGACGGATTCATCAAACTGGATAGTGATCAGGCGATGATAACTGAGATGACTTACTGGCAGATCCGGGCTTGCTCCTCCCGCAACCACCTGAACACGCAAATCCTCATCGGTGATCATACCCGCCAACAACCAAAGTCGGCCCTCGTCATCTCTGAAAACACCGTCGCTGTTCTCTTCCTCGGCCGGCTCGATCAACAGTACCGAAGAAACCCCATTCTCCGTCATCACACGGGCCACGTCCTGAATCAAGACTGTGGTTTCCACCATTACCGGCAAGCGATTGATCAACTTGCGTACCCGCGTCGTCATCAGGTCATTTTCTTGCAGACTCTGATCAACGGTGCTTTTTAAGCGCGAGCCGGACAACTCCACAAAATCCGCAAAACTGTCATCCTCGCACAGGCGCTGAAAATAGGCCTCGGGAATTCGGTACAACAGGGTATCTTCGATAGCCTTAACCGGAAAGCGCACCCGACGCTGACGCAAAAGCCCAAACTGGCCAAAAATATCGCCCTCTTCCAGACGATTATAGAGATCGCCACTGGAGTGATAGACCTCAACAGCACCACTGCGGATATAGGGCAACGCATGGATAGGCTGTCCCTGCTCCAAAATCATCGTGCCCGCCTTGAAATAGGCGATTTCTACAACCTCCACGACCTCGTCCAACAATTCACTCGGCAAATTATCGAACGGGGGAAATTGAGTCATG
>NZ_CBFIHX010000016.1:0-43775 GCF_965662505.1 Pseudomaricurvus sp.
CCTGTTCTCATCCTGTGATGATGTCCTGATGTAAAGGATGTAATACGAGCCCAAAACTATGCGTTACTCCCTAAGGCAGCTGGAAGTCTTTCTGGCTGCGGCCCACTTTGAAAATATCACACGTGCCGCGGAGCACCTTGCCATGTCTCAGTCAGCGGCCAGCAGTTCGCTGAGGGATTTGGAGCAACAATTCGATATACAGCTGTTTGACCGGGTTGGTAAGCGTCTGCAGCTGAATGAATTGGGCAGGGTGCTGCGTCCCAAAGCCGAAGCCTTACTGGATCGGGCGCAGGCGTTTGAGCGGGACTTGAGTCAGCATCAGGATCTGGGGCTGCTGAAAGTGGGGGCCACTCTGACCATAGGTAATTATCTGGCCGTGGAAATGATGGCGAGTTTTATGAGCGATCATGAAGGCGCCGATGTCCAGCTCAAAGTGGCCAACACCGAAGCCATTGCCCGAATGGTGGAAAACTACGAGTTGGATATAGGGCTGATCGAAGGGGAGTTGCAGCACCCGGATCTGGATGTGATTCAGTGGCGGGAGGACGACCTGGCGGTATTTTGTGCTCCAACTCATCCATGGGCGAGTAAGACAGAACTGTCGGATGAAGATTTACTGGAAGCTCAGTGGGTTGTCCGGGAATCGGGGTCAGGCACGCGTCAGGCGTTCGACAGGGCAATGCAAGGGCTGTTAGGTGATTTGCACTTGCGGCATGAGCTGCAGCATACGGAAGCGATAAAAAGGGCGGTGGAAGCCGGCTTGGGTATTGGTTGTCTGTCTGAAATTGCATTGAGGGACGCGTTCAAGCGAGGCAGTCTGGTACCTCTGAGCGTTCCTCAGAGAAACTTCCATCGCCGGTTTTACATCATTTTGCACAAACAGAAATATCGCGGCCCGGGTATCGATCTGTGGCTAGAGCACTGCGAGTCTTATACCGAGGGCTGAATCAGCCCAGCTCAACCTTGCGCTGATTGTAGAACGTAATCAGGTCGTCGATGGCGGTTTGGTCGTATGGCTTCAGACCGCTGAGTACCATGCGCTTTTCACCGTGGCCGATAACCGTATTACCCTCTTTAAAATCGAACTTGAGGCAGGCGTTGCCGCGCTTGCCGTTCACATCCAGCTGGGAGTGGGTCAGCTCAAGGGTCGGATTTTGAAATTCCAGTGTTTCCAGTTCCAGAGACATGGATTGATAGATCACCAGAGGGCGGGCAGGGTTTACCATCACGCCTTCTTTTTCCCACATCGGAACCAGTACGTGGGGAAAGGTTTTGCCTGAAAACGCCACATACTCTTCGGTCAGACGGGAAATAATGGTTTTATCCACGCATTTCTCACCTTCTGACCAGATAGACAAATAGGTTTTGTCGTTGGTGTCACGGATATCGATATGCCCATCAGGGTTGTCGGCATAGTGCAGATTAACGCCATCACTGACCATATCTGAAAAAGTGATGTGCATTTTCTGGGACAGGCCCAGTTGGTGCAGGCCGACGGCAAAGAGCAGGTCGCCAGGTACGCAGAAGCGTGAGGCGTCTTCATCGTGAATTGGGTTGAAATCGTCAGCGATTTGCTTGGCAAAGGTACAGGCCTGGCTACGGCTGAAGCTGAATTCATTTTGTGAAGGGGTAAAAAACTGCTCTAATTGCATAAGGTCTGTTCGCGGCCTGTTTCGACGGGGGCGGATTCTAGCAGGGAACTGCAGAAAACTGAATTGATATTGCAGAACATGGGATACATCCTGGGCTCGGGGTAATGTCGGAAAGACCGCTTTGTGAAGTGGGTTTGGGGCCAGAATGGTGGTACCTTAGCCGCCGGTCATAAGGCAGATCAGTGTGATTGGGAGCCTATGTGGCCGAAGTTACTATCCATTGGAACAGAATTATGAAAGATATCGAGATATACATCCGCGAGCCGGTGTTGAAACGGGTGTTGGGCTGGATTAAAAGTGTCCTGGGCCCTCTGGAAGAGTTGCCGGTGGATAAGAGCCAAAAAGGGGTCAGGATGTTTCGTGCGACAGAGTGTCAGCCGGTGATGCCTATCATGATTCAGACGGGCATTGAGGGCGGTCCCTATGTGGGCATTTGGTTTGACTCCGGGGAAACACCCTGGGGCAGTGATGTCGACTGTGCGAGAGCTGCGTTTGAGGCGTTTGGTTTACCGGTGCAGTGTGATCCTGGGCCTGAATACGATAATCAGGACGACTTTTTCCGTATCGATGACAAGGGCGAGAGTATTGTGCGTCTGAAAGATGGTTTGCTGGGTGTTAAGTAACAGGGTGAGATAAGTTGAATGGATGATTTAATTGAAGAGCTGCACACCGTGGCGGAAGAGGTTCCTGTACCGCTGGAACTGCCGGAACACGATCAGGTCGTCGACGCACAGGAGCAAATTCTGATGCCTCTGCCGCGTGATTTTCGCGAGTTTCTGATGACCTGCAGCGACGTGGTTTACGGTACGCTGGAGCCTGTGACGGTGGCAGATCCATCCTCACACACCTATTTGCCAGAAGTGACATCGACGGCTTGGTCGATGGGGATGCCGCGTGAAATGGTGGCCGTCTGTGAATCCCGGGATGGGTACTTTTGTGTTGCCCAGGATGGTGAAATCAAGCTCTGGTCTGAACAGGGATTTGATGAAGAGGTGTGGGAGAATATTTGGTACTGGGTACGGGACGTCTGGCTGGAAAGTTGAGAGTCTGGATCAGGCATTAAAAAAGGCAGCCAATGGCTGCCTTTTTTGTGACTTAAATTTTAATCGCTACTGAAACTATCAGTCAGTCACCACCGCCACGCGAATCGCATCCAGCCGTAACTGAGCGCTTTGCAGGTACTGCAGACTGGCATCCTTCAGGTTTTGCAGGTGCTGAATTTCTTCCTTGCGAATGTTTGGATTCACTTTTGCCAGCGCTGTTAAGCGCGACAATTCGTGATCGTAATGTTGTGACATCCGCTGGCAAGCTTTCTCAATCATCTCGGCTTGCAGTTCTTCGGCTTTACCTTCCAGATGGTTAACGATCTGATCAATGTTTTCACGAGCGTGTTGTACCAGCTGCTTGGCTACAGGCTTTTTAACGCTTTGCCCCAATTTGTTGAAATGCTCTGAGGTGATGATGCCTTCCAGAGCTTTGAAATTATTGTCGGCGACAAAACGGGTGCAGCTGCTGTCGAGAAAGCGTTGCAGCTGCAAAGATTTCGGGCCGGGGCAGCTGAACTGGAACAGACTTTCCACCAACAGACTGCCGGGTTTCAGCGGTGGCAATCTGAGCGTACAGATGGCGGTGTTGCCGCGTTCGCTGCTGAGTACCATGTCCATCACGCCGCTGACCATCGGGTGTTCCCAGGTCAGGTATTGCATGTCTTCACGGCTTAGAGCTTGCTGACGGTTGTAGGTGGCAGTAATGCCTTCGTCAGGCAGCCCGGGAAAGTGCTGAGTTTGCATATGATCCGATGGGTGGGCGACAAAGGCTGCTTCGCTATGACGCTCATGATCGACACCGAAGATATCAAACACATTGTCCATGTATTGGGGCAGGCGGTTATCGTCGTCCAAATCTTGCAGCTCTTCGACCAGCTTGCGAGACACATCGATTTTGCAGGAGTTGAGTTCCAGTAAGCGATCACGGCCTTGTTTGAGCTCATCCAGTAGCGCTTGGGCGCGCTCGCGGGTGGCTTCGATCAACGGTTCGATATCCTTGGAGGCGAACAGTACCTGATCCAGTTGATCGGCAAACTCTTCGTAAACGGTCTGGCCGATGGGGCAGACCTGTTCAAAACAGTTCAATCCCTCGTGATACCAGCGCAGCAGGGTGTTTTCACGGCTGCCTTCTTTGTAGGGAACGTGAATCTCAACAGTCTCCGTTTGACCGATACGATCCAGGCGGCCAATACGTTGCTCGATCAGGTCCGGATTCAGTGGCAGATCAAACATCACCAGATGATGCGCGAACTGGAAGTTGCGGCCTTCACTGCCGATTTCCGAGCACACCAGTACCTGAGCGCCATCTTCCATGTCAGCAAAATAGGCGGCGGCACGATCTCGCTCCAGCAGGCTTAGGCCTTCATAGAAGGCTGCGCTGCGAACACCGCCGCGCAGGTTCAGGTGTGTTTCAAGATCCAGTGCGGTTTCGGCGGTGGAGCAAATGATCAGTACTTTCTCGCGGCGGTGTTGTTTTAACCATTGCACCAGCCATTGCACGCGTTCGGCGTCGGCAAAGCCCAGCGAGGGCTCGCCGCTGTCTTCCAGGGCGTGAGCGTGCAATTGTCGTTCAGGGAAGCCACTGACGGCCGCACGGGTATTGCGGAAAAGAACGCGCCCAGTGCCGTGACGATCCAGCAACTGATTGACCAGATGCGTACGTGAGTCGGCAGTATCTTCCCGAAGGGTGTCAAGGCTATCAGCACCCAGACGTTGCTCCAGTTGTTCTGTGAGGGCTTTGTCTTCCAGCAGACTGTCTGTCTTCTCAAAAGACAGCAGTTTTTGCACCAGTTGATTCACTGGCTGCAATTGTTGCTGTTCCTGCTTGAAAGTTTCCAGATCGTAATAGCGATCCGGATCCAGCAGGCGCAGTCGTGCAAAGTGACTATCAATGCCCAGTTGTTCGGGGGTTGCCGTCAGCAGGAGCAGGCCGCGGGTGATCCGAGCCAGCTGTTCAATGCTGTCGTAGGCTGGACATTGGCTGTCAGGGTGCCACTGAAGGTGGTGAGCTTCATCCACCACCAGCAGATCCCAGTCACAGCTCAGCGCCTGCTGCAGACGAGTTTCGTTCTCGGTGAGCAGGGGCAGGCTGCAAAGGATCAGTTGAGCCGTTTCAAATGGGTTTTCCATCTCAGGAAGATCCATTTCGAAGGGATCTTCATCCAGAAAATCTTCGTCCCCGAAAGATTCCAAAGCCTGACAGCGCTCTTCGTCCAGCAAGGTGAATGACAGGTTGAAGCGTCGCAGCATCTCGACCAGCCATTGGTGGGTGAGGGATTCAGGTACGGCAATCAAGACCCGCTGACTCAGACCCTTGATCAGCTGTTGATGGATGATCAGGCCGGCTTCGATGGTTTTCCCCAGACCGACTTCGTCTGCCAACAGGACGCGGGGTGCAAAGCGTTGACCCACTTCATCGGCGATGTAGAGTTGATGGTCAAGCAGTTGAACCCGGGGGCCGATCAGTCCGGTGGTATTCAATGATGCGAGATGTTGCTGGTGCAGCAGGGTGTCGTTTCGCAGCCTGAAATCGCGGATGCGGTCAATTTGTCCAGCGAACAGACGATCCTGAGGTTTGTTAAATTGCACAAAGCAATCCAGCTCTATCTCGCCCCAGGAGATAGGCTCCTGTTCTGCACTCAGGCCATGGTACGAGAGGTAGCCCGCGTCTTCGCTGATGCTTTCAATCAGCAGGGTGTTACCGTCGAGGTCTTTGATGTTCTCGCCAATACGGTATTGAACCCGGGTCAGGGGCGCATTGTTTTTGGCGTAAATACGTTGTTCGCCTGCGGCAGGAAAACTCAGGGTGACATATCGATGATCGGTTTCACTGACAATGCCCAGCCCCAGTTCGGGCTCGGTGTTGCTGATCCAGCGCTGTCCGGTAATAAAATTCCCTGTGATTAAATCTGACAAAAGTAGACCTCGTTGACGTCGTCGATGTTGGCTGTGTAAGTGTTGATTATCTTCTGGTGATAACATTTCTGGCGAAAGGCGCGCGGCTTAAGTTTAGCGGATTACGCTGAACCGGGACGGTTTGTTCATTAGCCGTCTTGCTGCGAATGCAATATTAAGCTGTTAGCGGCTCACAACGGCGCCTTTGCCCATCCCCTCATAGGCTTTGACCGTGATTTTGTCATCGGGGTGTTGTTGCTTCAGTTGATCCGCCAGGTGGTCGGCAATTAATTCTACGGTGGTATCTGTGTCAATCAGATAACAGCAGGCTTCCGGCATGATGAGTTCAAAGGCACCCTGGGATGTGCTGTAGGCAAAGCGAATTCGCAGGCTATCCTGCTCGATGATGTCTTCCCGAGTGCCGATGTAGATGTCGTTAAAGCGTTGCGCCCATTGGGCTTCGAGATCCTGAGCGGGCTGGTCGTTGCGCCATATTCGAATCTGGGAGCGATGTCCGTGGGCGATGCGCTGACAATTACCATCGTGCTTTTTCAAGCCGTGGCTGTAGTGGTAAAAGTCACCGGCGATGGTTTCGTGCTGAAAATCCAGGGCCAGGCTTTCCAGAGAGTCAGGCAGTAGCGATCGCAGTTGAGCTTTACTCCACTCGCTAACGGATTCAGGCGTGATTTCCTCGGCATCGACCAAAGCAATGGCCTGGCGCGGCGAAGAGCATGTCAGGGTTTGATCGCCAAACTGCCAACTGAGCTCAATCTGATCGCCATTCTCCCGCAACTCCAGGTTTGGGGAGTTAACTGGCACCGCCAGACGGTGGTCGATTTCGTCATCCAACCAGTTGCGCAGTGTCTTTTTCACGACCCCAAAATCACAGACCATGCCCTGTTGATCGAGGCTGCCTTCCAGTTGAGTACTGGCCAGCCAGGTTTCACCGAGCAGCCCCCGTTGAGGGTGTAGGTAGCTGAAATCTACATTGGTGAGGTTGTCGACGAATAGATGCATGGTGTCGTGTGCTTGTGCTGCTGAGTAAGAACGGGGCATTTTACCTGAGCATTGGCTGGCAAGCTAATGAGATTCAGGGGTTGTGGTTGGAGCTCTTCGAGTAACCGTTCTCGGAAAGCTCTTCGTGTTAGTATGGCCGTTTTTCAGCAAGCCGTATGTGCAAAAGCAGGTTCACAAGGTGATGGATAGCGCAAAAATTCAATTGGAGCCGAGTTGGTTGGCGGTGTTGGGTGACGAGTTTCAGTTGCCGTATATGCAAACCCTGAAGCAGTTTCTGGTGCAGGCGAAGCAGTCGGGGAAGGTGATTTTCCCGGCGGGTGGGCAAATTTTTAATGCGTTGAATACAACGCCTTTTGATGCTGTGAAAGTGGTGATTCTGGGGCAGGATCCTTACCACGGTCCGGGGCAGGCTCACGGTTTGAGCTTTTCGGTACCGCCGGGCGTGAAAACTCCTCCGTCACTGCGCAATATCTACAAAGAAATTGAGCGGGATCTGGGGTTGCCGATTCCGGCGCATGGTTGTCTGCAAAGCTGGGCGGAGCAGGGGGTGCTGTTGCTCAATGCAACCTTGACGGTAGAGCAGGCGCAGGCCGGTTCTCATCAGAAGCGTGGTTGGGAGCAGTTTACCGATCGGGTTGTTCAATCGCTGAGCGAGCAGCGATCCGGATTGGTGTTTTTGCTGTGGGGCAGTTACGCACAGAAAAAAGGGCGAGTGATAGATCGTTCAAAACACTGTGTGCTTGAGTCGGTCCACCCATCCCCCTTGTCGGCCCATCGGGGTTTTCTCGGATGTGGCCATTTCTCCAGTGCCAATCACTACCTGCAGCAGCAGGGGCTAGCGCCGATTGATTGGTCCGTCCCGCCGCTCTGAGGGTTCCTGGACAGCAGTCCGTGTCTCGCCTGTTGGTGGAGGCGGAATTGTGGGGGCGGAATTTAAGACATAAGTTGAACGGCAGCTTCGACTTCCTCGCTCAAATCTTCAATCTGTTCATCTTGCACATCCGGGTTCAGCCCCAGCCGTGCAAAGGAGGTTACCTTGGAGTAATCCACCTGGCCCATTGGATGGCTGGTGCCCATATAGCTCTGCAGCATGGCCACGGTAACGACGTCGGCGTAGTCAGTGGATTCCAGTTGGCGGTCAAATTGTTTGTATTGGCTCGGAATTTTGCGCAACGGCTCCGGGAACTCCCACTTTTCCAGAATCTGATCGCCAATGCGTGAATGCAGGGCTTCAATCACCTTATCCAAAGTAAAGCTGTCTCGTAACAGGCTAGGGTTTTCTTCCGCGTAGGTGAGAATGGGCAACACACCGATGCGGTGTATCAAACCAGCCAATGTGGCCTGATCCGGGCGTAAGTTGGTGAAGTGTTTACAGAGCACGTGGGAGATGCCAGCAATTTCGCCGGAGCGGCTCCAGGTGTCACGAAGGCGTTTGTCGACGATATCCGACGTGGCCTGAAACATCTGTTCCATGGCCAGACCTGTGGCGATATTGCAGGTGTATTCGATGCCAAGACGCATAAGCGCCATTTTCAGATCTTCGATTTTCTTGGGGGCTCGCAGTAGGGGACTGTTAGCGATTTTGATGATCCGCGCTGTCATGCCCGCGTCGTTAACTATGACCGCTGCCAGTTGATCGAGGTCGGCCTCAGGGTCTTCGGCAATTTCGCGGATTTGCAGGGCCACTTCAGGCAGTGTCGGCAGGACCAGACTGTCTGATTTGATGGCTTCCAGCAGACCCTGGAGTACGGTATTGGCGATCTGATTCATAAACACTTCCTTGGGCAAATTCAATTCGCATACCCGCAGGTATCGGGTATGTAAATGGTGTTGAGGGGAAGTGCGATGGGCCCTGCAGTGAAGCTGGGCCATATGGTCGAGTCGTCGCGGGTGGACTTATTCGACCGAGTACGGTTGCGGTAGAGGCTCCAGGTCATCTTCCGAACCGGATGGATCCCGTTCCAGTGACAGATTGCCAGCTTCAAAGGCTTCCTGTGTGATTACGGCCAGCAGGTAGGTGCGTCCTTCCGATATTACGGCGTTGACGACGTTACCGACACTTTGCTTTTCACCATCGCGTATTTTATCCCCAGAGTAGACATCGACACCGGGAGCGATTTCTTGAGAAGAATTTGACGCCAGCAGGTACATATGGCGTTTGAGCTTGCCCTTGTAATGCATCCTGGCCACAATTTCCTGACCGGTATAGCAGCCTTTCTTGAAGTTGACCCCGTCAATGGTGGGAGCTTGCAGGTTTAGCAGTTGTGGCAAAAATTCCTCGACGGTACTTTCTCTGACCCAGCCGCGACCTGACTGGATGTCTTCCAGTTGCCAGAGACTGGTATCGTCGCTGACACTGACGTCGGCAAAGGGGGAGGGTAATTCTGTCTCTGCAAGCAGCCAGCACTCAACGCGGTCGTCGTTGAGTTTCAGAAAGATACCGTGGCTGTTCTGAATCACGGTCTGCTCTGCGGAAAAAGACAGCCCGAGGTGTTGTTTCAGCCAATCCTCAGAACCTTTGCCTTGTACACCAATGCATGAGTATTGGTCGCTGATGTCCGCCAGCTTGGTCTTGGAGAAGACGATGTATTTCCCCAGAGATGCCTGCAGAGGCGCCTGAGTGTCTTTGGGCAGGCGTATTAGCAGGGTTTCTCCATCCACTCGTACGGTGTCGAAATTCGCAACCATGCGCCCTTTGGGCGTGCAGTGGGCGTTGTGCTGCCAGGTTTGCGGCGTGCAGCCGTTGACATCATTGGTGACCTGGCCCTGCAAAAACTTATTGGTGTCCGGCCCCTGAAGTTGCAACAGGCTGGTTTGAGGTAAGGCGATAAAAATGGGTGTTTCCGAGTTCATAAAGATTCTTATAAAGAATAGGGAAATTTGCGCAAGCTTATCACAAGAAAGAGTGAGTTCTAGGGTGTCATGATCGCGACATGGCAGCGAATCGGGCTTTGTGGCTCGCATGCGGTCCCTGTCTGGCGGTATAATCCGCCTCCAATTTCTGAACATCGATGTAAGTGGGTTATTTCATGGACAAAAATCGTCTGTTTTGGGCCAGCCGCCGTGGCATGCTGGAGTTGGATCTGGTGCTGCAGCCATTTCTGGAGAATGTCTATGATAGCCTGCCGCAAGAAGACAAAGAGCGTTACTGGGCACTGATGGATTGCGAAGATCAGGATATGTTTAACTGGTTTATCCATCGTCACCAGCCCGAAGACCCTGAAATACAACGGATTGTGGGTATTGTGCGTGCAAACACCGGAATGCAGGTCGACTCTTAACCATACGGTTCAAGTCTCATCCAATAAGGCTCAGATGTTGCCTGTAGGCGCTGGGCCTGTCTCTTCTTTTTACTTCACCACTGGGCGGTCAAGATTAGCGTTAATCTTGACCGCCCTGGCGTCATTGTTGGCTCTGGTGAGTGTCAGTTTGTCTTCTTTGTCGATGCCTTGGCTGGGTTTATGGTTGGCCGGGCTTCTGGTAATCAGTGTGCTTGGCTATCTTTCCTTCAAATCTCAGCCGAACTTGCATTGGCAGGTGGTTCGGGGGCAGTGTTTTTTACTGGATGGGCAGGGGCTAGAGGGGAGTGGTGCGAGTGGTGTAGGTGCCAGCCGTCATCCAGTGATATTGGAGCGTGGCTGGCAGCTGTCCCCTTGGCTGGTGCAATTGCGCTATCGCAGACAGGGGCAAAAGCGATGGCACTGGCAGTTAGTGTGGCCGGACAGTGCAACGCCTGAGACCAGGCGTTTGCTGCGTTCGCATGAGGCATTTGGTAGAGCGGGAACAGATTTCCACGACGAGTCGTCCTAGACCAGTGCTCTTAGCAGGCAAGCCATCTTGTTAAACCGGCCATCTTGGTCGACAGGCAACCTCAGCTGCGTACGAAGATTTCCTGACCTGCAAAATTGGTGGGAACCAGTATGGTATCCCGTGCCACTGACGAGGTATCCGGGTAATCCAGTGAGTAGTGCAGTCCGCGGCTTTCCTTTCGCTGCATGGCCGAACGGATGATCAGCTCGGCTACCATGGCCAGATTACGCAGCTCAATCAGGTCGTTACCCACCTGATAGTTGCTGTAATACTCCTGAATTTCTTTCTGCAGCAGTTTGATCCGATGAGTCGCTCGCTCCAGACGCTTGCGGGTGCGGACGATGCCCACGTAATCCCACATAAAGCGGCGCAACTCATCCCAGTTGTGAGAGATCACCACGTCTTCGTCGGAGTTGGTCACCCGGGTGGAATCCCAGGGCTTAGCCGGTTCTGGGAGTGGTATGCTGTCCAGGGTGCCACGAATATGTTCCGCGGTGGCCTGGGCGTAAACAATGCACTCCAGCAGGGAATTACTCGCCATGCGGTTTGCGCCGTGCAGGCCAGTGAACGAGGTCTCGCCAATGGCGTACAGCTGATCGAGATCCGTTTGGCCGTGGTTGTTCACCACTACGCCACCACAGGTGTAATGCGCAGCTGGAACCACAGGGATTGCCTGCTTGGTGATGTCGATACCAAAGTCCAGACAGCGGGCTTTCACGGTCGGGAAATGCTCACCGATAAAGTCGGCGGGTTTGTGGCTGATGTCCAGATACAGGCAGTCGCTACCCAGCCGCTTCATCTCGTGGTCGATGGCGCGGGCTACGATGTCCCTTGGAGCCAGTTCGCCTCTGGAATCGAAGCGATCCATGAATCTTTCGCCGCTGGGCAGTTTCAGGTGAGCGCCTTCGCCTCGCAAGGCCTCAGTAACCAGAAAAGAGCCCGCTTTGGGGTGGTACAGGCAAGTAGGGTGGAACTGGTTAAATTCCATGTTGCCGATGCGGCAACCTGCGCGCCAGGCCATGGCAATGCCATCACCGCTGGCACTGTCAGGGTTGCTTGAGTACAAATAGACCTTGCTGGCGCCGCCAGTGGCCAAAATAACGGCTCTGGCCTGGAATAGGTCGACGCAGTCTTGCTGGCGGTTGTAGACATAAGCGCCGCTGCAGCGAACCTTGCCGGTGGAGGTGTCTGGTTGTGTAATCAGATCGACGGCAATGTGGTGCTCGAATACGTCCAGATTCTCATTCGCGGTAACCCGATCAATCAGGGTGCTGTGTACGGCTTTACCGGTGGCGTCAGCGCTGTGAATGATGCGACGGTGGGTGTGGCCGCCTTCCTGTGTCAGGTGGTAATCAGAGCTTGAGCCATCCTGCAGCTTGGTGAAGGAAACCCCTTGGTCGATCAGCCATTCAATGGCGGCTTTGCCGCGCTCGACGGTAAACCGAACGCTGTCTTCGTGGCAGAGACCAGCCCCGGCATTCAGGGTGTCGGCTACGTGGGCCTCGGTGGTGTCGTTATCGTCCAAAACCGCGGCGATACCACCCTGGGCAAACCAGGTGGAGCCCTCATTAAGAGCGCCTTTGCTGAGAACGGCTACTTTAGCGTTTTCGGCCAGACTGAGAGCCAAAGTGAGACCCGCAGCTCCGCTGCCAATAATCAAAACATCATGTTGGTGGTGACGACTACGCATAATTACAGCCTGAGACCTGAGCTTGCTTGGAAAAGGCGGGTAGTATATACAGGCATGACGCGAGGTGGTATTGCCTTTTATGCCGCATAAAGCGGCATAAAGTACGGTATACTTGCCCGAACTGAGTTAAATATGAACATAGTGTATCTTATTTGAATGTTTGACAGGTTGTCGTGTAATTCTTTATTAGATTTGATGTGAACTTCTGGCAGGCGTTGTAGTCTGCTTTCCATCAGTCTTCTTATTCTTTCGGTCTGTGGCTGTTGGTAATGATAGATTAAGGTAATGATAGATAAGATATCGTCAACTAACCGCAGACTGGTATATCAAGATCAACGAACTGGGTGTCTCGACGTTGTTGCCCCGCTGAAAGTGATTAGAACGCCAATTTTGGCGTTCATCTACAGAATGGATGTTCATCTACAGAGTAGTTGTCGTTCATGATGAGTTCAGGACGATAGGTCACAATCGGCGAAAATGAGAGGTATTGGAGAACGGAATGACAGCGCAACGTGCGCCAGAAACAGATCAGCAGTTGGTGGAACGGGTTCAAAAGGGCGATAAGCGAGCTTTCGATTTATTGGTCCTGAAATACCAGCACAAAATGATATCGGTGGTGGGGCGTTATATTCACGACTCTCACGAAGTTTATGATGTGGTGCAGGAGGCATTTATTAAGGCCTACCGCGCATTGGGGAACTTCCGTGGCGATAGCCAGTTTTATACCTGGCTGTATCGTATCGCCATTAATACCGCAAAAAACTATTTGGTATCCCGCGGCCGCCGGCCGCCGGCGACCGATGTGGATGTTGGCGACGCAGAATATTATTCCGGCAGTGATTTGCTGAAAGATGTGGACACCCCGGAAAATAATCTGTTTCGCGATGAGCTCAAGGCTGAAGTGGACCGTGCCATCAGAGAATTACCGGAGGATTTGCGCACAGCGGTGACTCTGCGTGAGCTTGAAGGCCTCAGCTACGAAGAGATTGCCGATGTGATGGGGTGTCCTGTCGGGACTGTCCGTTCGCGAATCTTCCGCGCGCGGGATGCCATTGATAAATGCATTGATCCGCTGATTGACAAAAATTAGTCAAATTTACCGCGTAAAAGATGAATGAAGTGTGAACTTTCTCCGGATCGATGAGTCATAGAGCCGTGACCATTGAAAAGATTACAACGTATTTTGTAATCTGAGCTTCCAAATTCGGAAGTGGTCTGGAAAAGTTTAGACAAAGCTCGGTGGTTTAGGGCTTTGTTTTTGTTAGCGGTATAAGACTTAGGTTGTGGTTTTTAAGACCTATTAGGTTGTGGTTTTTAAGACCTAGTAGAATTAAGACCTAGTCGTATGAAGTAATTGGTTCCTTTTGAGTGTCATCTGCCTCCGCAGGTGACGTGGTGAAAGTACGAATTAAGAGTGAAATGATCAACATGGCAGAACACTTGAATCATAAACAGCGTGCAGCAGGCATGCCAGAGTCCGTATCGGCACTGGTCGATGGGGAAGTCTCTGAAATGGAGCTTCACCGAGTTTTGAAAGCCTCTGAAACCGATGAGGGTGTTCGTGACACCTGGAGTCGATACCAGTTGATCAGCGCTTCCCTGCGTAATGACACCCCCTCGAATCCCATGATTGATCTGTCTGCCGCCATTCGTGAATCGATTGACGCAGAAGAGACTCATCAGCCCGTAGCTCAGCCAGTATCCGGATCTTCCTGGATTCGCAGAGTGGGTCAGAATGTCGGCAAACTTGGCGTGGCGGCCTCTGTTGCAGCGGTCATGGTTGTCACGTCTCAAATGGTTGATCTCTCCGGTAATCCCGGTTCTCAGGTGGCCGAGGTGGCTGATAACACTTCTTCGGCAGTTAAGACCTCCGAGGATCTATTGACTCCAAACCCTTCGCTACCTGCCGGATTTGGCGGCCCGTCTCTCGGTGCCAGAACTGTCAGCTCTCACCCTCAAATGCCAGTTCAACAGGCTGAAACCCATTACTATCCGGTAGTGAAACGTGCTCAGGGCGCTTACTCTGATAATCCTGCTCCGGAAGTGCAAGCCTACCTGCAGCGAGTTATGGAAGTTCATGCTGCCCACGCAGCGCTGAACAGCAGCCGTGGAATGCTCCCGTATGCTCGAGTGCCCGCTGAAATTAGCGAGTAACCTCGCTGAACGTGAACATGGCAGTCTCGGCCATGTTCTGGATGCAGTGCTCTGATTCTGGTTTCTGGATATAGTGATGTAAAAGTGGGGTGGTGTTGCCAGGTATTCATGTTTCATTGATACTTGGCTCCCTCACTTATTTACCCTTATCACCTTATTAGGAGGCATAAAGTCAGTGTCTGACCGGTTGTTAACGATGCGTCCCCGTTTGTTTGTGCCTGTATTGCTTCCTCGAATCCTTTCTTTTTTGCTATTGACGTCTTTTGTGGCGATCTCCGTGGTTTCCCCGCGGGTAGGTGCCGCGCAGGAGTCTGTGGCAGTTTCAGGCCTTTTGTCAGAAATGTCCCGCGCCCTGCGGGAGATGGATTACCGCGGTCTGTTCACTTATGAATTTGGTGGGGCGCTACAGACGTTACGTGTCACTCACCGGGTGATGGACGGAGAAGAGTACGAAAACGTCGAGTTTTTGAATGGTCCTTCCCGTCGGGTAGAGCGTAACGGTCGTCAGGTGGAGTGCTTGTCTCCTGCAGATGAGGTTCTGCGAGGCTTACTGCCGTCGCTTAACAGTGAGCTGACCCAAAACTATGAAGGGCTGCAGCAACACTATCAGTTTTATATCCGCGACGATGAGCGTATCGCAGGACGTCTGGCCACAGTGCTTCAGATTGTGCCTCGCGATGATTATCGTTACGGCTACACGCTATCCATTGATAAAAAAACCTCTCTGCCACTGGGCTCAATGACTTTCACGTCGAGACGTAAAGTGCTGGAGCGATTGCAGTTTGCCAGTCTCGATCTGGATGTAGACGACAGCTGGGTGGGGGCTGTGGGTGCAACAACGGACATTCAGCGTCCCGAAATTGAGCCCTGCGACACGGAGCAGCAACAAATGCCGTGGACCTTAGGCTGGCTGCCTGCGGGCTTTGTCTCTGCGGGGAATTCGACTCTGCCAGATGTCGGAGATGTGCAGCTGTACACCGATGGTTTGTCAGCGTTTTCCGTGTTTCTGGAGCCGATGGGCAAAAATGTCGCTGCCCAGGGCAAGGCGCAGCGGGGCGCAACCGTTGCTTACATGCAGCAACATGTTTTTAATGGCAAGCCGTACACCGTGACAGTCGTTGGTGAGATTCCTGCCGTTACTGCTCAGCGAATAGCGGGGTCGTTACGCTGGGGGCAATCTGAGCCTCTGCAAACACTCCCAACTCAACAACCACCTTCGTAACTCTTCACAGGAAAGCCAGGTGATTACTGAAACCGGCCGTATTGTGGCCATCGATAAACAATGTTTATGGGTTGAAACGATTCAGCGTTCAACGTGTGAATCCTGTTCGGCTGAAAAAGGCTGTGGGCAAAGTTTAGTGGCCAAGTGGGGGGGTAAAACAAGTTTTATCCGGGTGTTGCTGGAAGGGCGCGATCCGTCTGTTTATCAATTGCATGATGAAATTACTGTGGGTATTCCTGAGGCCGTCGTGGCTAACGGGTCGCTGTTGGTGTATTTGACACCTCTGGTCGCGATGATGGCTGCTGTGTTTTTCGCTGAGTTTGCAGGCTTGCCGGAAGTTGGCGTGATTGGTTTGGCTGCATTGGGGCTTTTGCTGGGCGGTGGTGCAGTGCGTTGGCACAGTTATCGGTATCGTAATGATCGTCGGGTTCAGCCGGTATTGATGGATGACGTTGAACCGGTACAGTGGTCACCGGAAGCTTCTCGAAAAGAGGGCTGATAACGCGACTAGACAGTTTAGCGTGGCCACAAGACGATTTAGAACTGTGAAAAGACAATTTATAACAATAATACCCTTCAGGGTGCGAAAGTTTGGCTGTGTCGACTCCGGATATTATCCGGGCGGTGATGCAGCTTAATAAGATCTTGGTTCTTCTGATAAAGGAAATTGTTGATGAAGTTATTACGCTTTTGCATGCCAGTTATGTTGCTGGTGATGAGTGTTGGAACTCAGGCTCTCAGTGGTTTACCTGAATTTACCGACTTGATTGAATCTGCCTCACCGGCAGTCGTTAAAATTAATACCGTTGAGCGAATCAACAGCCGTCGAGGTCAGTTGGTGTTGCCTCAGGGGCGGCAAGATATTCCCGACATATTTCGCCATCTGTTCGAGCAACAGAATCGTCCTCAGCGCAACGTGCAGTCGATGGGTTCAGGTTTTATTGTCTCGGAAGATGGTTATATCCTGACCAACAATCATGTTATTGATGGGGCTGATGAGATTCAGGTACGCCTGAGTGATCGCCGAGAATACAGTGCGAAAGTCATTGGCACGGATGAACGATCGGATTTGGCGTTGCTGAAAATCGAGGATTCGGGACTGCCAACGCTGAAATTTGCCAAAGATGATGACTTGAAAGTCGGTCAGTGGGTGTTGGCGATTGGTTCTCCATTCGGGCTGGAGTTCTCGGCCAGTGCAGGTATCGTCAGCGCGATTGGGCGCAGTATCCCCAGTGAGAAGCACGAAAACTATGTGCCCTTTATTCAGACAGACGTCGCAATCAATCCGGGTAATTCCGGGGGGCCGTTATTTAACCTGGATGGCCAGGTGGTGGGGATTAACTCTCAGATTTATACCCGCTCGGGCGGTTCGATCGGTCTCTCTTTTGCCATTCCCAGCAGTGTTGCCCGCGAAGTCGTGGAGCAGCTCAAGGAAAAAGGGCGGGTTGACCGCGGATGGCTGGGTGTCGTGATTCAGGAGGTCGATCGGGATCTGGCTGCGTCGTTCGGTTTGAAGAAGCCAATGGGGGCACTGGTTGCACAAATGGATCCAGAGGGGCCGGCAGCCAAGGCGGGTTTACAAGTAGGGGATGTCATTACCCG
Source organism: Pseudomaricurvus sp. (assembly GCF_965662505.1). NCBI lineage: Bacteria > Pseudomonadati > Pseudomonadota > Gammaproteobacteria > Cellvibrionales > Cellvibrionaceae > Pseudomaricurvus > Pseudomaricurvus sp. The sequence continues at coordinate 17,089 of NZ_CBFIHX010000016.1, forward strand.
TTTTGATGGCACCACGATTAACCGTTCTGGGGATCTTCCGCACGCAGTAGGCGTTACAGCTCCAGGGGATGAAGTGCCTGTCGAGTTGATGCGCGAAGGCAAAAAGAAACGTATTGCCGTCACCGTTGGAACGCTGGGTGGCGATGATATCGAAGTTACCCGCAACGAGCCGCAAGTGGATGGTGGCCGGTTGGGTCTGGTTGTCGAGAAGCTCGACCCCCAGATGATGCAGGATTGGCAGTTGCCTGGTGGTGTTGTGGTGGAACAGGTTGTTCCCGGGCAACCGGGTGCAAAGTCCGGATTGAATCCGGGGGATGTGATTGTGCAGCTGGGTTATAACGCCATCAATACTGAGGATGACTACCGAAAAGTCGTCGCTGCTCTACCGGCAAACAGCCTGCTTCCGATTCGCATATACCGGCATGGGCGAGCGCTGTTTAGGACCATCTCCATTCCGAAGTGAATCAGCCTTAAGATCGGTACATTTGAGGCGCTGTCATGGCGCCTTAAATGTAAATACGGTAGACTTCCCTCCCTTTTGACTTGGCTCAGAATAACCGCTTGAGCGGTTAACCCGAAGCTGTGTTTCTGGCCAAGTTTGACTTATTTATTGACGAGTAGTTGACCATATTGTGACCGATCTTAGCCATATACGAAATTTCTCCATCATTGCCCACATTGACCACGGTAAATCGACCATTGCGGATCGTTTTATCCAGGTGTGTGGTGGTTTGACAGAGCGTGAAATGGCCGCTCAGGTTCTCGACTCCATGGATATCGAGCGTGAGCGAGGCATTACCATTAAGGCCCAGAGTGTGACACTGGATTACACTGCTCGTGATGGTAAAACCTACCAGTTGAACTTTATTGATACGCCAGGGCACGTGGACTTCTCTTATGAAGTGTCGCGCTCTCTAAGTGCGTGTGAAGGGGCTCTACTGGTGGTTGATGCTGCTCAGGGGGTTGAAGCTCAATCCGTCGCAAACTGCTATACCGCCATTGAGCAGGGTCTTGAAGTCATTCCAGTACTCAATAAAATCGATTTGCCCCAGGCAGAGCCGGATCGTGTTGCTCAGGAAATTGAAGAGATTATCGGCATTGATGCCACAGAGGCTGTGCACTGCAGTGCCAAATCCGGCATGGGTGTTGATGATGTACTGGAAGAGTTGGTCCGTCTGGTACCGCCACCGGTAGGGGATGTGGATGCGCCCTTGCAGGCACTGATCATTGACTCCTGGTTTGATAACTATCTGGGTGTTGTGTCACTGGTGCGTGTCCGTCAGGGTACCCTGAAAGTCAAAGACAAAATCATCACCAAGTCCATTGGTAAATCCCAAATCGTCGACAGTGTCGGTGTTTTCACGCCCAAGCGTAAAGAAACGAAGGTGCTTCGGGCTGGTGAAGTGGGCTTTATCGTGGCCGGTATCAAAGACATTCATGGTGCACCGGTGGGGGATACGATCACTCACGCCTCCTCGCCGGATGTCGAGCCTGTACCTGGTTTTCAGAAGGTCAAACCACAGGTTTACGCAGGTCTGTTCCCTGTCAGCTCTGATGATTACGAGGCGTTTCGTGAAGCGCTTTCCAAGCTGACGTTAAACGATGCTTCTTTGTTCTACGAGCCCGAAAGTTCTGATGCTCTGGGTTTTGGTTTCCGTTGTGGTTTCCTGGGTATGTTGCACATGGAAATCATCCAGGAACGACTTGAGCGGGAATACAATCTTGATCTCATTACAACGGCGCCGACGGTTGTTTATCAGGTTGAGAAAACCGATGGCGAAGTCGTTTACGTAGACAATCCCTCAAAATTGCCCGACATCGGCCTGATCGAAGAAATGCGCGAGCCGATTGTGCAAGCTAACATTCTTGTGCCTCAAGAGCATCTGGGTGCTGTTATTACACTCTGTATCGAGAAACGTGGCGTACAGAAAGACATGCAATACATGGGTAATCAGGTCGCTGTGACCTACGAATTGCCCATGAACGAAGTGGTATTGGACTTTTTTGATCGTCTCAAATCGGTGAGTCGTGGTTTTGCTTCACTGGATTACAGTTTTGACCGCTTTGAGTCGGCCAAACTGGTACGCCTGGATGTGTTGATCAATGGTGAAAAAGTGGACGCGCTGGCGTTGATTGTTCACCGTGATAATGCACCTTACAAAGGCCGCGCTCTTGCTGACAAAATGAAAGAGCTGATCCCTCGTCAGATGTTTGATGTGGCGATTCAGGCGGCCATTGGTGGTCAGGTTATTGCCCGAACTACCGTTAAGGCTCTGCGTAAAAACGTGACAGCAAAATGTTACGGTGGCGATGTGTCCCGTAAGAAAAAGCTGCTGCAGAAGCAGAAAGAAGGTAAAAAACGAATGAAGCAGGTGGGCAGTGTGGAGATTCCACAGGAAGCTTTCCTGGCCGTGCTTAAAGTTGATGATTAAAGGATAAGGCCAGCTAAATGGATATTAATTTTCCTCTGATATTGGTGTTGCTGGTTTTTGGCAGCGGTATTGTGTGGTTGCTAGACAGTTTATTGTGGGCTCGTAAGCGTCAGGCTGCGGTTGCCGCTGTCGATGCTCAATTTGCTTCCACAGAGCTGGATGGTGCACGTCAACAAGAAGTGTACGAGCAGGCGAAAGCGACTGCCTCGAAAGAGCCTGTTATTGTTGAATACTCCAAATCATTTTTCCCGGTATTGTTTGTTGTTCTGGTGCTGCGTTCGTTTATTGCAGAGCCTTTCCAAATCCCGTCTGGTTCCATGATTCCCACCTTGAAAGTGGGTGACTTTATTCTGGTGAATAAGTTTACCTATGGCATCCGCCTGCCGGTGATCCGTACCAAGGTGTTTGACGTTAATGATCCTGAGCGCGGCGATGTGATGGTTTTCTTCCCCCCGCATAAGCCCGACACCTATTTTATTAAACGTATTGTGGGTATGCCGGGTGACCGGATTCAGTACAACAATAATGTGCTCTATGTTAATGGTGAAAAACAGCCACAGACACTGGTGGCCTCTTTACCTCCTTCTAACCCGGAATATCAGATTATGACTGAGAGTCTGGACGGCCTTGAGCATGCAATGCAAAAAGACATCGTACCCGGCATGCTCAGTCGTCAAGGCCAATGGGTGATTCCTGAGGGGCATTACTTCATGATGGGGGATAACCGGGATAACAGTTCAGACAGTCGAGTCTGGGGTCCCGTTTCCGAGGATGCCATCGTCGGTAAGGCCTTTGCTGTGTGGATGCATTGGGACTCGCTGTTCAGCATCCCGAGTTTTAGTGATGTGGGCAGTATTCAGTAGCATTGTGTATCTTACGATACGGATTATTTGTGTTAAGCAGTCGTGCATTTGATGCAAACAGAGCCTGACCATCTTGAGTCACGGCCCAGGGTGTTGAATACTCACTTTGGCAGCTAAATCGTCGGCAAATGGCAAGTGTCAGAGTCTTGGGGTTTGAACCAGGGCTAGCACTAAGGCGTGAAAAGCTTAACGAAATAGTCTAGTGGTTAAACCATTTGGGGAGATTAAAAGGTGCATTTAGCAAAATATCAGAAAGGTATGTCGGCAACGGGCTGGTTAATCATCTTGCTGGTTGTTGGTTTTACTTTGTTGTGTTTATTCCGGATGGTTCCGGCTTACGTTGATAATCGTTACATTCAGGAAGGGTTGCTCGATTTGTCTGAACAGGGAGACAAAATCGAGGAGATGTCGCCCAATGAGATACGCCGTCAGGTTGGCCGATTCTTTCAGATGAATAACGTGCGCAGCCAGTCCTCAAAGTCCATTGAGGTCGAGCGACTGCAGGAAAAAACACTGGTGCATATGAATTACGAAGTGCGTGTCCCCATTATCTACAATATTGATGTGGTGATGACGTTTAATAATACGTGGGATAGCTCACGCCCCTACGAATGTTGTAAACCTGAAGCGGGTACTGAATCTGAACGTGAATAGCATTACTCGACAAAGACTACTCCATCGAATTGGTTATCAATTTAAGGATGAAGCTCTGTTCGATTTGGCGCTGACTCATCGGAGTTGTGGCGCAAAAAATAACGAGCGTTTGGAGTTTCTCGGGGACTCCATACTAAACTTTGTGGTTGGGGAGTCGTTGTTTGAGCGCTTTCCTGAAGCGAAAGAAGGACAGCTCAGTCGCTTGCGTGCGCAAATGGTGAAAGGGGAAACTCTGGCCGAGATCGCCCGCGAGTTTGATCTGGGACCCTGTTTGAATCTGGGCGAGGGCGAGATGAAGAGTGGCGGCTTTCGTCGTGATTCTATTCTTGCGGATGCTGTAGAGGCCATCATTGGCGCTATTCATCTGGATCAGGGTATGGCCAGTGCTCGTGAAAGAGTGTTGGTGTGGTACCAGAGTCGACTGGATGCCTTGCAGTTGGAGACCAACCGCAAGGACCCTAAAACTGAGCTACAAGAGTACCTGCAGGCAAAAAAAGTCGCTTTACCAGAATATCGAGTGGTTGATGTCGGTGGTGAAGCGCATGCCCAGATGTTCACCGTTGAGTGCCATTCTCCTCTGCTGAAGAGCCCTACAGTTGCTACCGCAACCAGTCGCAGAGGCGCGGAGAAAACGGCCGCAGAAGAGGCGCTTAAACAATTGTTGGGAGTGTCAGAATGAGTGAGCAAGATCTGAGCCGCTGTGGTTACGTCGCGATTGTTGGTCGCCCAAACGTGGGTAAATCAACACTGCTGAATCATATTCTTGAGCAGAAAATCAGTATCACCTCACGCAAGCCCCAAACCACTCGTCATAATGTTCTGGGTATTAAAACGGAAGGCGCAGTGCAGGCTATTTACGTGGATACCCCAGGGTTGCATTTGCAGCATGCCAAAGCCATCAATCGCTACATGAACAAAGCGGCAACCACCGCTCTGCGTGATGTGGATGTGGTGGTTTTTCTGGTTGATCGACTGGCCTGGACTGACGAAGACGATATGGTGGTCAAACGCCTGCAGAACCTTGAATGTCCTATTATTTTGGCTATCAACAAAGTCGATCAACTGGAAGACAAGGGCGTTTTACTGCCTCATCTGGAAAAGCTATCTGAAAAGCTGCAAGTGGATGAAATTGTCCCGATTTCAGCTTTGAAAGGGGTCAATTTGGATGCTTTGCAGGAGCAGGTCGAAAAACGTTTGCCTGAAGGTATGCATTTCTTCCCGGAAGATCAGATTACGGATCGCAGCTCGCGGTTTCTTGCGGCAGAAATTATTCGTGAAAAAATCACCCGTCAGCTGGGGGATGAGCTTCCCTATCAAATGACGGTAGAGATTGAAGAGTTCTCACACGACGGCACTATCATTCATATTGGCGCGCTGATCCTGGTTGAACGGGATGGGCAGAAGCGTATTCTGATTGGCGACAAGGGTGCCAGGATCAAGCAGATTGGCCAGCAGGCTCGAATTGATATGGAAGCCTTGTTTGATTGCAAAGTCATGCTGAAAACCTGGGTAAAGGTGAAATCCGGTTGGTCAGACGACGAGCGTGCTCTTCGCAGTCTGGGTTACGACGACGTTTAGTAGAGCAATCGCCATGCGCGTTGAGCTGCAGCCCGCTTATATTCTCCATAGCCGTCCTTTCCGTGATACCAGTCTGATTCTGGATTGTCTGACTGACGACTATGGCCGCTTGTCATTGATTGCCAAAGGGGCGCGTTCGGCAAAGTCTCGTCAGCGCCAGTTGTGTCAGCCGTTTGCGCCTTTGCTGTTGTCCTGGCAGGGGAAATCCTCTCTTAAAACGCTCACCTCAATCGAAAGCCGCCAATTACCTCTGGGTTTACAGGGGGAGTTTCTGTTCAGCGGTTTGTATCTGAATGAGTTACTTACGCGCCTGGTGCCCGAGCAGGACAGCTGTCCGGAAATCTATCAAAGTTATGAAACCGCGCTGCATCAGCTGGCCGAAAAAGAAACTCTGGAACCTGTGTTAAGGGCGTTCGAACTCAGAATGCTGGAAGATCTGGGTTATCACCTGGACTTGACTAGTGATGCCGACGGAGCTGAATTGCAGCCCAGTGTGGTTTACCAGTGGTGGCCGGAGCAGGGCTGGCGGATAGCCTCAGACACTATTACGGCTCAAAACTTCTCGGGTGCGCATTTGCTGGCTTTAAGAGATGCTGTCTTTCAAGATCCTGAAGTGTTGCGGTCGGCGAAGATTTTGACCCGTTTGCTGTTTAAGCCTCTGTTGGGAGATAGGCCTTTGCAGAGTCGCAAATTATTCCAGAAAACCCGTTAAGATAAGCTGTTGCAGTAAACGGTAAAGCTAATAAGGTCGCATGATGATTGTGGGTTTGGGAACAGACATCGTTGAAATATCGCGTATCGAGACAACGCTTGAGCGTCTCGGGGATGCGTTTGCCCGTCGTATTCTTTCAGAGCAGGAGTGGCAGTCTTACAGTGACAGTAATCGCCAGGTCGCTTTTCTGGCCAAACGTTTTTGCATCAAGGAGGCAGCGGCCAAGGCCTTGGGGACCGGTATTGGTCGCGGAATATCCTGGCAGCATATGTGGGTTGAGCACAATGAACAGGGTGCTCCGAAGCTGTGTTTTTCCGGAGGTGCTCTTGAGCGGTTTCAAGCGTTAGGAGGGCGACACACCCATATGAGTGTGTCCGATGAGCAGTCTTACGCAACGGCTACGGTGATCCTGGAAGCCGACTAGCTGTTCTATATCAGAGTGATTCCACAAGCAGATCTGCTATAGATAATACCGGTTAAACAGTTGCTTCTACCCGGTTACGCCCCAATTGCTTGGCTTTATAGAGTGCTGCGTCGGCACGTTGAAACAGCATGGAATCGGTGTTGTTGCGATTTAAGGTGCTGATACCAATACTGATTGTGGTTGATATCTGTGCACCGTAGCTTTCAATTCTCAGTGACTCCACATGCTGGCGGATGCGTTCAGCAATCACGTGTGCGCCATTCAGTGCGGTTTTATTAAGCAATACCACAAATTCTTCTCCACCATAACGAAAAACCAGGTCGGTACAGCGGGTCACAGCCTTAATACTCTGGGCTATCTGGCGGATAACGTCGTCGCCACTGCTGTGGCCGTAACGATCGTTTATGCTTTTAAAATGATCGATGTCGATAGCCAGCAGCGATAGAGGTTGCTTGTGACGAGCAGCCAGCTGCACTTCACGCTCATGAGCCTGATCCAGTGCAACACGATTTCCGACACCGGTCAGAGGGTCCCGCAGAGCGGACTGTAGAGCATCTCGATAGAGTAACGCGTTGCGCAGAGGGCAGACCAGCGTTGAGAGCAGGCTTTCAATCACTGCCATCTCGTGTTCATTAAAGCGTTTGCTGCGATGGAAGACTATTTCACCCAAGTCATCTTGTGCTGTATTCAGGCGATAATCCAGTTTGTGAGTATCGTCGGAGCCAAGAAGTGTTTGGCAGTCTTTTTGTTGATGAGTGTACTTTATCCCACTCAAAGGAATCAGTGTCTGAATTTGCTGGAAAAAGAGCTCCAGTACAATATTCAAATCCAGGCTGGTTTGCAGAGACTGGGTCAACCTACTGCGGACTTCAACGACATCGTCCTGATTGACTGGAAAGGACAGACGAATAATGTCTTCCTTACTGGTCTCGGCGTGGTGAGTCTGTCCTGTTAGTGTGGCCATATTAGTATCTACCCTGAACTGACTGGATGATCTCTCCAGTTCTTCGTTACAGATTTTTTGTGTTCCAGTGAGTGTTGTATGCAGAGTTAATATAGCTATTTCCGTGCCAGCTTTTTTTGTTTAAAAACATCTATAAATATCAGGTAGTTATGTAACATTCCTAATGATGGGTTTAGAGTTTAGGCAATTTTTTGTCGTTCAAAGCGGCAATGTCAGGGGCAGGTTGTTGCCGCTGACAAGAGTTTGACGTTGCAAATAGGGTAGTTTTCTATATCTCAAGGAGTCTGTGAACACGTGGTTTTTTCCTCTATCAATTCTTCGCTTTTCTGGTTGCCGGCTGTTGTGGTGAGTGTCGTGGCTCTCATCTGGGCGGCTCTGGCTGCTCCATGGCGACAGCTGATGTCAGAGAGTTACCGTCAACACGCTTTCTGGGCTGTGATTGTTGGCTTGGGTCTATTTTGGCAGCTGGAGGTCAACATCCTTCAGGTGATGGCATTGCATCCACTGTTGATGATGTCGGTGGTGATGGTGTTTGGCTGCGCTCTGGGATTGTGGGTGGGCGGTCTGGCCTTGATGGTAGGCCAGCTGTTTAATCCGGAGCCTTGGTCTATGTTGGGGTTGCAGTTTTGTCTGGACGTCTTAGTGCCAGGTTTGGCTGCCGCGTTAGTGCTGAAGGTGATCGACCGATTGCCATTTCGCAATTTGTTTGTGTATATGCTGGGCGGTGGCTTTCTGGGCGGAATGTTTACTGTGCAGTGTATGGCGGTATCCAGCTGGTTGTACGTCTGGCTACTGGGGCCGGAACCATTGCTGGTGATCGTCTCAGATCATTACTATTTGACGCTGTTGATGATGTTTCCGGAGGGGTTTATGAACGGGGCCATCATGAGTACGTTGACGGTGCTGGCCCCTGATTTGGTGAAAACGTACGACGACCATCGCTATTTGGACGATGATAAGCCGGAGTAAGGGTTCGGAGGCCCTAATCCCTGATTGATATACAAAGACATCATATCTCTTCGGCTGCCGGTAGTGTGACGACGATTGTCAGGCCCCGTGTTGAGTTGTTTCGGGCTTTAATCGTGCCGCCATGATGCAGAACCGTTCTTTTGGCTATCGCCAGCCCCAGACCGAAACCTCCACTCTTACGATCACGGGCTTCGTCGGTTCGGAAAAAGGGCTCAAAGATGTCATCCAGATGTTTGTCATCAACCCCCGGGCCGCAGTCGGTGACGGAGATTTGCGGGTTGTTTTGGGAGGAGTACTCAAGAGCAATGGTCACCGTGGAGTCACTCTCTGTGTATCGTATTGCGTTGCGAATGATGTTGTCGAACACCCCAACCAGTGTATTGCCACGGGTGTTTACCAATACTTCGGGCAAGTTGTTGGTCAGGTTTAACGAAACCTGCTTAAGACTGGCTTCATCCTGAGATTCATTAACGATGGTGGTGACGAGACTGCTGAGCTCAACCACATCGTTCAGCTCCCAGGACTCCTGTTCTGTAACGGGGAGTGAGAGGATGTCTGAAATGACATCGTTCAGATAGTCGGCCGCCGCTTTAATTCGATCCAGTTCGTCGGTAATTTCGCTATTGGCGCGCTGTTGAGCAATGGCCAAAGCCACTTGAAGTCGCGCGAGGGGAGAGCGCAGTTCGTGGGAAACGTCTTTAATCAGGCGCTTCTGTTCCAGCATACTCTTCTGAAGCTTAACCGCCATGTTATCGAAGGCTCGACCCAGTTCTGCAAGCTCACCCGGACGATCGCAGAACTCCTCTGCAATGTGAATATCCCAATTACCATCGGCAATTTGTTGAGTTGCATTCTTGAGGGTCTGAATATCCCGAGTGATGTAACGAGCCAGGTAGTAGCAGGCGGCACCACTGATTAGAATATCCAGTAACAGAATGTGCCAGAAGTTATGGATAAACAGGCGCCAACCCAAAATATTATTTTCCGGGGCGGCGACGATCAGGCGCAATTGAGTTCCATCCATCAGTTGAAATTGGCGGGCGTAAAAGTTTTCGCTGCCAATCCGTTTGCGGAAGAAGGGGCTTTGTTCATCGATGTGTCTGAGAAAGCGGAAAACCCGATCTGGTATTTCCCTGTTGAGAAGATCCTTGCCTTCGGTGTCGATCAGATAGACGTACTGAGTCGCCCATTCGGGCATGCTTTGCAGACCGTGGGTGACCTGTACCAAATCGTGATTGACGGCATCGCTGACAACTTCACGCATTAAGCGCCCACCGGGGCCGCTGTAATATTCTTCCTCCTGACTGGAGAGGTGTTTGTCTGGGCCAATGCTGAAAAAGTGCATGATGACATTGGATCCCAGCAGCATGGTGATCATCACCAGCCAGAAACCCAGAAAAACTTTGAAATATACGCGGCTTAATGAGAGGGGTAGTTTCATTTAGTGGGGGTCATTAAGGATGATTTCATTGGGGATGGCTTCATTGGCGAATCAGCATATACCCTGCGCCGCGGATATTGATGATTAGGTCTTTATTTGCGCCCAGAGCCGACAGTTTTTTACGGATATTGCTCACGTGTACATCAATACTGCGATCGTAAGGGGTTAATTTCCGATTCAATGCTTTTTCGGTCAAGACTTCTTTGCTGATGACGTCGCCCGCAGAGCGCATTAACAGCTCCAGAACAGTAAATTCAGCACCAGTGAGAGTGACCGGGTTTTCCTGAAAAAAAGCCGCGTGGCTTTTGACCTGTATAAACAGGTCGTCGACACGGATTTCATCGGACATGGGGGAGGGACTTTGCTCTGTTTCTGTCGTACGGCGCAATATGGCTCGCACGCGAGCAACCAGTTCTCTCGGATTGCAGGGCTTGGGGAGGTAATCGTCTGCGCCCATCTCCAGACCGACGATACGGTCTACAGCTTCTCCCTTGGCGGTCAGCATTAAAACGGGAGTTCGCTTGCTGTCACGGATCTTGCGTAAAGCTTCCAGACCGCTCAGTACCGGCATCATGACATCCAGAACAATCACGTCGTATTCGGTCTGCAGAGCCAGTTTTACACCTTCGCTGCCATCGTGGGCAAGGGTGACATCGAATCCTTCCGTCTGAAGATATTCTTTCAGCAGAAGGCAAAGTTCCTGATCATCATCAACAAGCAGTAAATTACTCATAGGGTTATGTCTTTAAAGTCCTGTGCTGTAGGTCGGCCTTGTGATTGGGTAAACCTTCTGTACAGCAAGTGTACACAAGGTCCCGCTGTCTACCTACGCGGGTTATTCTTTTCTACCATTGCAGAAGTTTGCATGACTGGCGTTTAGCTGTCACGGCATTCATTTAACGATAACCTTTCTTAACTCTGCAGGCATGTGAGTCAGAAAGACTGATGTAGAGAGGCTTTGGCCGCCATTAAACCCGGTTGCGCAGGCAGTCCATAACTGGGAAAATCGCATCCCCGTCAGGAATCTTAAAATTGAGGAAGCTCTGTGGCAGTAATTGGTCTGTTTTTCGGCAGTGATGAAGGCAATACGGAAAATGTGGCTCAGCGCATTCAGCAGCGCTTGGGTGATGATGCCGTGGATATTCACGATATTGCCGATGTAACCCAGTTGGAATTCGACGACTACGACAGGGTTTTGCTGGGTATCCCGACCTGGGATTTCGGTCAGATACAGTCGGACTGGGAAGAGTTTTGGGAAGATATCAGTGCTGTTGATTTCACCGGTAAAACTGTTGCTTTGTTTGGCTTGGGTGACCAGTTTGGTTACGGTGATTACTTTTTAGACGCCATGGGCATGTTGCATGATGTGATTGTGGCAAATGGCGCAAAAATCGTCGGTCATTGGGCGATTACAGGTTACGAATTCGATGAATCCAAAGCTTTGACGCCCGATGGCAAGTCCTTTGTGGGGCTGGCAATTGATGAAGATCAGCAGGAAGAACTGACGGCACAGCGTCTGAATGACTGGTGTCAGCAAGTGGTCCGTGAGATGGGACTGGATCTGGATGTCGAGCTACTTGACGATTGATGACTGACTAAGTCGGTTTGATCAAAAAAGCTGCTTATTTAAGCAGCTTTTTTTTGGTTTTATGCTTTTCAGCCAGGGCCCGTTTTATTTTAGCAAGCGACTGTCTTAGCAGGGGGCAGGCTGAGCAGGGGACAGTCTTAGCAAGGAGCCTCGGCGACAATCACTGCGCGTAACGGAGCCGGATGGCCCTCAGCGGTCAATGAGGAATCAACTGGATCAAGAAACTCCGGCAGTGAGTGAAACTTCATCCAGTCTGTAGAGCGCTGTTCCTCGGTAGAGGTTTGATTGATGTCTACCACTCGAGGATTGCGGTAGCCGCATTTGCGCATCCACGACAGTAAGGTATCGCAGCTTGGCAGGAACCACACATTGTTCATCTTTGCGTAACGGCCTTCCGGTACCAGCACTTCACCGAGTTTCCCGTCAATCACCAGTGTTTCAAGAACTACCTGACCACCGGGGCGCAGTGTGGCTTTCAGCTCCCGAAGATGATCCATCGGGGAGCGGCGATGGTACAGAACACCCATGGAAAAGGTGGTATCAAACGCTTGTAAATTGGCTGGAACCGCTTCAATACCCACGGGCAACAAATCTACTGGTGCCTTGCCGATAAAGTGTTTCAGCATGTGAAACTGCACCACAAAACGAGGCGACGGATCTATGCCAATCACTCGTTTTGCGCCTTCGCCGAGCATGCGCCAGCAGTGGTAGCCGTTGCCGCATCCCACATCCAGAATTGTGCGATGTTCCAGCGGCGCCAAGTGTGGCAGCACCCGATCCCACTTCCAGTCCGAATGCCATTCAGTGTCGATGTGCGTGCCGTGAATCTGAAAAGGGCCTTTGCGCCAGGGGATCAATTCTGCCAGCGCATCGTGTATATGTGTCTCTGTTTCGGCACCCAGCGGCGTGGAGGAGGAAAGCTCCACCGCATCGCGCAGATTAACCACATCGGTTGTCACCTCTGGTAGTTTATCGAGCGCCGACAGCCACTGGGGCAAATCGCCAAAGCGCTCGGAGCAGAGGCCTTCTGTGATCTGCTGGGGAAGCTGCGCCAGCCAAGGCTCAAGCTTGGTGTCTACCAGTGAACGCAGCAGATCGCTGTAATCAATACGAGGGTGAATATTCATAGAGGGATATCAGAAAGTGGGCTATTTGATGGCTATCATCGACGCGAAATTAAAGCACTGAAACCACACATCGCAACTGAGAAAGCCGACTTTCTTCATGCGTTGACGGTGAGTGTCGAGAGTTTCCGGAATCAATACATTTTCCAGAGCTGTCCGTTTTTGAGCGATCTCAAGATCGCTGTAACCGTTGGCCCGCTTGAAGTTGTGATAGAGATCGATCATTAATTGATCGTGCTGTTGATCCTGAAACACCACTTTTTCAGACAGAATCAGTACGCCGCCTGGGTTCAGGCCATCGTAAATACGCTGCAGGATGCGGTCGCGGCGCTCGGGACTGATAAATTGCAGGGTAAAGTTCAGCACCACGACTGAGGCGTTTTGAACGTCAACGTTCTCCAGGTCGTCACACATCAGCTCCACCGGGACTTCACCGCAATCTGCATCGAAAACGTCCTGGCAGCGATCAATCATCGCCTGCGAATTATCCACCCCAATAATCTGACAATCAGCCGCCTGAATCCGATGACGCATGGCCAGGCTAGCCGCTCCCAGAGAACAACCCAAGTCGTAACAGCGGCTGCCACTGGTGGCGTACTGTTCTGCCAGAGTTCCGATCATGGTGATGATGGTGGCATAGCCCGGCACAGAGCGCTTGATCATGTCCGGAAAGACATTGACCACATTCTGATCAAAGCTGAATCCTGCCACATCTCCCAGTGGGTTGGCGTAGATGTTATCTGCTGATGAGCTGGCCGTTTTTGAAGGTTTGGAATCAGGCATAGAGGGCATCTGGGGTTGAGGGCGGGGAACTGGCAGCGATTTTATAACGTGGCTTGAGTGCGGACAAGCCGCGACTTTGGGGGCACCTATAAGGTACAGTAGTTTACAGTCGAAATCGGTATCAGAAGTTAGTGAAAAGTAGTTTATGAAAATCTCAAATAATGTGGAATTACCCGATCATGAAATCGAATGGACAGCCATTCGAGCGCAGGGGGCGGGTGGCCAGAACGTCAATAAAGTCTCCTCAGCGGTGCATTTGCGTTTTGATGTAAAGGCATCGTCTTTGCCTGAGTTTTATAAAGAGCGTTTGTTACGGTGGTCTGATAGCCGAATTACCAGCGATGGTGTGGTGGTTATCAAGGCCCAACAGCACCGGACTCAGGAAAAGAATCGAGTGGATGCCTTGGAGCGCCTTAAGGCACTTATTCTGGCTGCAACAGTGGTGCACAAAACTCGTAAGGCGACCAGACCGTCTAAAAATTCGCAGAAGAAGCGCATGGACAAAAAGACACAGCGTGGACAGGTGAAAAAGATGAGAGGGCGTGTCGATCTGTAGAGGGTGGGTTTAGATAAGTGACGAAATGTGGGTAAGCAACAAACAGCTGCTGTCACTCACCCACAATAGGATCAATCTTTCAACGCTTCTCGCGGAGTATTGTCTTCCTGTTGCTCTTTGCTTGCCCGGGGAAAGAGCTTCTCGGAGACACCGATCACCGCAACGTAAAACAACGGAATAAAGAAGATCGCCAGGAAGGTTGCGCTCAGCATACCGCCAACCACACCAGTTCCGATCGCATGTTGGCTGCCCTGACCGGCACCTGTCGCCAGCGCCATTGGTAGAACCCCAAATGTAAATGCCAGCGAGGTCATGATAATTGGCCTAAGTCGCTGACGAGCGGCTTCAATGGCGGCTTCTTTGAGTGGACGACCTTCCTCTTCGTAGAGCGCACGAGCAAACTCCACAATCAGAATCGCATTCTTGGCCGCCAGTCCGACGGTTGTCAGTAGTCCGACCTGAAAGAAAATGTCATTGCTTAATCCGCGGGCGAGGGTGGCAATCACTGCGCCCAACACGCCCAGTGGAACGACCAGCATGACGGCGAAGGGAATTGACCAGCTTTCGTACAGTGCCGCAAGGCAAAGGAACACAACCAGCAACGACAGGGCGTACAGTATGGTCGTCATATCACCGGTCATGCGTTCTTCATAACTGATGCCGGTGTATTCCATGCCGATGCCTTGAGGCAATGACTGTGCGGCTTTCTCAAAAGCATCCATAACATCGCTGGTGGTGTAGCCGGGAGCGGGGTCACCCTGCATTTCCAGTGCAGGCACACCGTTGTAGCGCGCAAGCTGGTTCGGGCCATAACTCCAGCGACCATGACTGAACGCAGAGAAGGGGACCATTTCACCGTTCTTATTGCGAACAAACCATTTCGTCAGATCTTCAGGGGCAAGTCGTGAGCTGTTGTTGCCCTGGATGTAAACCCGCTTCACCCGTCCCTGATCGATAAAGTCGTTGACGTATTGAGAGGCCCAGGCTGCCGACATGGTGTTGTTGATGTCGGACAAACTGACTTGATAAGCCGAAGCCTTTTCGTCATCAATGATGATTTGGTATTGAGGTGAGTCGGCCATGCCTTTATTCGATACCCAGCTGACTCTCGGATCGCTCATGGCAGTTTCCACAAAAGCGTGCATCCCGGCTTGCATAGCATCATGGCCGAGACCAGCCCGGTCTTGCAGATACACATTCACACCCGTGGCGTTACCCATTTCCATGATGGCCGGCGGCACAATAGGAATAACTCGTGCGCTTTTAATGTTTTGGAACACACCCATCAGCCGTTTTTGAACACTGAAGATGTCAGTGTCTTCGCCTTCTCGTTCGCTCCAGGGTTTCAGTTGGACAAAAGCCATCCCCTGAGTTTGTCCGCGGCCAAAGAAGTTAAAACCGTTTACTGTAAAGACAGAGTTAACGACTCCGGACTCGTCTTTTAATAAGGTGTCCCGTGCCTGTGTGAGAGCGTCTTCAGTGGCTTCGGCACTGGCGTTGGCGGGCATTTGTACCATCACAAAGAGCGTACCCTGATCTTCGTCGGTAATGTAAGCGCCAGGAAGTTTGGAAAACAGGAGCCCCAATCCCACAACGAGTATTGCAAACACCAACAGGTAGCGGCGGGGGCGATTCAGGATGCCGGCGACACTTCGTTCATATTGGTTTGTGTTGCGCTCAAAGGTACGGTTAAACCAGCCAAAGAAACCTTTCTTTGGTTGATGATCACTGCCACCAGGGCGCAAAAGCATAGCGCACAGAGCCGGTGTGAATATCAGAGCGACCAGTACGGATAGAGCCATTGCTGCAACAATGGTGATGGAGAACTGTCGATAAATCACGCCAGCAGAGCCACCGAAGAAAGCCATCGGGATAAAGACGGCGGATAACACCAGACCGATGCCGATCAGAGCGCCCTGAATCTGCCCCATGGATTTTCGCGTCGCTTCTCGTGCGCTAAGGCCTTCTTCTTCCATCACGCGTTCGACGTTTTCCACCACCACAATGGCATCATCCACCAGCAGCCCAATGGCCAGTACCATGGCGTACATCGTTAGCACGTTGATGTTGAAGCCCAGGGTGTAAAGAATGCCCAATGTGCCCAGCAGCACTACCGGAACCGCCAGAGTTGGAATGATTGTGGCACGAAGGTTCTGTAAGAACAGGTACATCACCAGAAAGACCAGGATAAAGGCCTCGACCAGCGTGTGGATGACGGATTCAATGGATGCCCGAACCACAGGAGCGGTTTCGTAAGGGTAAACTGCCTTGACGCCTTCGGGGAAGAAGGGGGCCAACTCGTCGAGTTGTTGCTTGACCCGATCGACGGTTTCCAAAACGTTGCCACCGGTGGCCAGTCGTAAAGCCATAGCTGCGGCCGGTTTACCGTTGTATTTGGTCGTAATGGAAAAGTTCTCGCTGCCCAGCTCAACTTCAGCCACATCACTGAGTTTTACCTGTGAGCCATCCGCCTGAACCTTCAACAAAATGTTTTTGAATTCTTCCGGTGTCTGCAGTCGTGTTTTGCCAATCACCGTAGCGTTTAGCTGAACACCTTTTCGAGCAGGCAGCCCGCCAATCTGGCCGGCTGAAATCTGCACGTTTTGTGCTCGAATGGCGGTCGCCACATCGCTGGGGGTCAATTGATAGCTGAGCAGTTTGCCCGGGTCGAGCCAGATACGCATGGCGTACTGGGAGCCAAACAGGGTGAAGTCACCCACACCGGAGACCCGGGAAACCGGGTCTTTCAGATTGGAGGCAATGTAGTTGCCCAGATCGAAGTTGGACAGTTTGCCGCTTTCATCGATCAGGGCGACAACCAGCATAAAGTTACGCTGATACTTGGCAACCCGTATTCCCTGACGCTGGACCTCCTCGGGCAGCAGGGGCGTTGCCAACTGCAGTTTGTTTTGAATGTGAACCTGAGCGATATCCGGATCAGTGCCTTGCTCGAAGGTCACCAGGATCTGCATGCTGCCATCGGCCTGACTGGTGGATGACATAAAGCGCAAGCCATCCAAGCCATTCAGTTGCTGTTCAATCACCTGAACCACGGTGTCTTGCACGGTCTCTGCTGAGGCGCCGGGATAAGTCACACTGATCGAAATGGCGGGTGGAGCAATGTTGGGGTAGTGGCTGACTGGCAGGTTTTTTACCGCCAGGGCGCCGGCCAGCATGGTAATAATGGCCAGTACCCACGCGAAGATCGGGCGGTCAATAAAAAAGCTCGACACGATTTTGCTCCTTAGTGATTCACGGAGGTGAAATCGAGTATGGGATGAACGTTAGAGGCTTCGGTCACGGCTAATTTCACGCCGGGACGCATATTCAGCAGTCCTTCGGTAACAACCTCATCACCCTCCTTGAGGCCGCTGGTGACCCGCCACATATTGCCCACGGTGCGTTCAGTCACAATGGAGCGTCTCTCAGCCTTGCCCTGGTCATTGACGACCCAGACGGCAGGTTTGCCGGTGGCGTCTCTCTGAACCGCTTGTTGGGGAACCAGAATCACGTTGTCGTTGTAGCCCAGGCTCAGACGGCCATGGACAAACATACCCGGCAGCAAACGCCAGTCGGGGTTGGGTACTACGGCACGCAAGGTGACGGAGCCAGTATCCTGATCTACACCCACTTCAGAGAAGCGTAAAGCGCCTTCGTGTTCGTAGGCAGTGCCGTCTTCCAGCAGCAATACAATCTTGGCTTCTCCGTCAGCACTGCGCTTGATCTGACCGTTTTGAAATGCCTTTTGCAGTCTCAGCATTTCGCTGACCGGCTGGCGGATATCGACATAAATCGGGTCGATCTGCTGAATGGTCGCCAGTGCCTGGGTTTGCCCGCTGGTTACCAGAGCACCTTCGCTGACCGAGGAGCGCCCAATACGTCCGGTTACGGGAGCCACGACCTTGGTGTAGTCCAGATCAATCTTGGCGATATCCGATTCGGCTTTGGCCAGCTGCCAGGCGGCATCTGCATCATCATATTGCTGTTTGCTGACTGAGTTGCTTTGTAACAATTCTTTATAGCGATTGCGCAGTAATTCGGCGTTGCGCAGATTGGCTTGAGCCCGTTGATAGGTGGCCTGGTATTTTTGATCATCAATTTGATACAGCTGCTGGCCAATTTCGACGTTGGCGCCTTCAGTCAGCTGGCGTTCTTTGATGATGCCATCTACCTGTGGGCGTACTTCTGCCAATCGATAGGCGACGGTACGGCCTGGCAGGTCAGTGGTGATCTCAAGAGGTTGAGACTTGATGTTGTAGACGCCCACCGAAACAGTTTCGCTGCCCCGGTTTTGTTTTGGTTCTTCGCCACATGCAGTGATTAGAAGGCCCAGACCTAGTAATAAACAGGTGGGGTTGAAGTTGAAACTTCTCACGTATTGCCTCCGGAGATAAGACGTAGAGTGGCGAGGGTGCTGTTCATATTTCGATACAGTGTACTACAATACAAAACATTGATGAATGTCTAATGATACTTATCAACACATAGTAAAGAGATTTATTAACCAAAGGTAACACATTTGTGTGTAGGGTTAGTGACAGGCGGCTGTTTTGAGATTGCCAGGCTATAGAGCTGGCAGTGTTGTTTTGGCGCTTAATGAATGATTTGCCTAAAGCGTCCAGTGAGTTACAGGGTAAAGAGAGGTTATTGTGGGGCAGCAGGTTAAAAGTGGGTCCGAGGATGCCAAGCAGGGTATTCAGGTTATCGCCCGTTCGGCGGATATCCTTAGGCTTTTGGGTGAGAATCCGCAGGGGTTAAGTTTGGCTGAAATCGCGAAAGGGGTTGGTTTGCCACGTTCTACGGTACAGCGAATCGTGTGTGCGCTTCAGGCGGAATATATCGTTGAATCACTCGGTGGCAGTGGGGGCGTTCGTTTGGGGTCGGCCATCGGTAAGTTGTTTTACAAAACACAAAAAGACATCGTTCACATCACCAAGCCTTATCTGGAGGCCTTGTCTGAAGAGTTCTCGGAATCGGTGTATCTGGCGACACGCGTTGATATGCGCACCAGTGTTATAGACCGAGTCATTGCTGAGCGTCCCTTGCGGGTTGTTTTCCCGGTGGGTGATGGTGCTCCGGTATTTAACACGGCGGCAGGTAAATCACTGCTGGCAGAAATGACTCTTCAAGAGCGTGAGGCGCTTCTGGGTGGGGAATTACCGGTGTTTACTGAGAGAAGCCCGGGGCGTGATGAGCTGCTGGCACAGATTGAAGAGGTGTGCCGTACCGGTATTGCCAGAGACTTTGATGAATGTGAGGTTGGAGTTAGTGCCGTAGGTGTCAGCCTGAAGACGTATTTTGGTGTGTATTCGGCGGGTATAGTGCTGCCCTCGGCGCGCCTGCCCGCAACTCTGGATGCAATGGAAAATGCACTCTTAAAGCTAAAGTATGAGATTGAGGCGCAGGTGGGTTCTTAGTTGTCAGTGTTGATGTTGCCGGAAGTGTTCAGGTGCTTAGATACTCAGGTACTGGTGCGGGCATGATTAAGGCTGTGCTGCACCAGTTTTATAGCCGTGGGACTCAATAATCTCTCTTGCCTCATCGCTTACAATAAACGCCATAAGTGCTTGTGTGGCCTTACTTTTCTCTCCTTTCTTTAGCAGTACAGCGTCCTGACGGATTGGGTTGTACAGCTCGTGAGGGATAATCCAAGCCGATCCCTTATCTATTTTGCCGTCTCGGAGTATTTGGGATAGGGCGACAAATCCCAGTTCTGCGTTACCACTGCTCACAAATTGATAGGTTTGTGAGATGTTTTCCCCCTGAACCCATTTTTTCTGGGTGCTCTCCATCAGGTTCAGGTTTGTCAGCACTTCTACTGCTGCCTGACCGTATGGCGCGAGCCTGGGGTTGGCGAGAGCCAGCTTGTGGAACTCCCGATAGCCCAGTGTCTTTTCTTCCAGATTAACAAAATCATTTTTGGCTGACCAAAGAGCCAGACTGCCTTCGGCATAGGTGATGCGGCTGCCTTTGATGGCAAATTCTGTTTGTTCCAGAGCTATAGGTTTGCTTTGGTCGGCGGAGAAAAAAGCCTGGAACGGGGCTCCGTGGCTGATTTGCGCATAGAGCTTGCCAGATGCGCCAAAAGACAGCTTCACATCATGTCCGGTACTTTGTTCAAAGACCTGAATGACTTCTGTCATGGCTTTGGTGAAGTTCGAGGCCACTGCCACGTTTATGTCTTCGGCGTGCAAGGGAAGGCTGGTCATCAGTGAGCCGAGGAGAACGCAGCTCATGAAGTTTCTGAGTGATTGGGGTTTCCGTCGGTCCTGTTGAAGCTCTGATTTCACGGAGTCCTCCTAAAGCTGATCGTTTTTTGGTCGATAGTAGTTGAGTGAAGGCTCAGGCAGCCCGCTTACCTTTCGTTGAAGGCCATTATATAGCGGCGATCGTCTCCGGTATGCACTGAGCTTTCTACAAAAATTATCTGCTGTAGGGCTGTGGTGCAGAATCGTAGGGCTATGGTGCAGAATCAGAGAGTGAGGTGTAAATGACATATTTAAATTGGGGTTCAATGTTTAAGTTAAAAAGCGGGCTTGTGGGTTGTGCGTTACTGGCTTTGCCAGCGTCTGGGTTTTCTGCAGAAGTGATCGGCAAAAAACTGGAGTTGTACGGTGTTATGCATGGTTCGGTGGATTATCGGGATTCTGATGTACCTGAGGCTGTGGTTGATCGTGATTCCGATGACAAGTTCGTGTCTGACGATACGATTCTTTCGAGTAACTCCAGTCGCTTGGGGGTTAAGGGGGAGTGGAGTGTTACCGACGATTGGTCGCTGATCTATCAATGGGAGCATGGTCTGGATTTTACGGGTACCAAGAGCGATGCGTTTTCTCTGCGCAATAGTTTTGTTGGAGTTAAGAGTCCTTGGGGTGATGTATTGTTTGGGCGCTACGATACCGCTTTTAAAATGTTGGGCTCCAAATACTCTTTGATGAATGACACTGTCGCTGATCGTGGCGCTATTCTTGGGGCCAGCGCTCTGGGTGGGTCGCTGATCAATACCCGCGCAGATAAAGTGCTTATGTGGCGGAACAAGGTTCCGATGGGTCCCGGGTATTTTGATTGGGTGGCTCAATACTCTCAGGATTGCACCAAGCCGAGCAAGCACCGGGATAATAATGGCTGCAATCTGGCTGCCCTGGGGTTGCAGTGGAAAGGTGAGGTTTACTCGGTGGCGTTTGCTCATGATCACTGGGAAGACTTCTATGGCAGCGATATCGATGCCACCCGTCTTGCGGTGAGGGCTGCGAAAGGGGATGTAACGGTAAGTTTGATTGCTGATATCGTTCAGCAGGACTCTGAAACCGGTATCAACGCTCTGGATCGGGAAGCTTATGGTGCAAATGTGGCTTATAGGTTGGGTCCCTGGAATTTGATGGCTCAGAGCTTTGTGGTGACCGACTATGAAGACACCGACGATTCGGGTGCGCTCATGATGAGTGCGGGCGTCGAGCGCAAAGTAACTTCTGCGTTAAAAGGGTATTTGGTGTACACGCAGACTGACAATGACAGCAATGCTCGTTTTCAGGGTGTGGATGGTTCGCACGGTGAAGAGGTTGCGACCTTGTTGGGCGGAACTCCCAAGGCTTTGTCTTTGGGTTTTAAGTATGTTTTCTGATGGATATGTAGTCCTGAGATGACGGCCGCTGAAGACATTGTTATTGATAAACGTTCATAAGCATTGAGCGTTCACAGATAAAGCGGCGCCCATAAAAAAGCCCTGTCGATAAATCGACAGGGCTTTTTGTTTTCCGAAAGAGAAGGGTTGCGGGCGTGACCCGCAACAATCTTACTTCTTGTCTTTCTTCTCTTTTTCAGCAGCGATCACGCCTTCAGCAACGTTGGCTGGGCAAGGCATGTAGTGGCTGAACTCCATGGAGAACTGGCCGCGGCCAGAAGTCATGGTGCGCAGGCTGCCAATGTAGCCAAACATTTCTGACAGTGGAACGTCAGCCTTGATGCGGATGCCGGTAGCGCCTGGCTCCTGATCTTTGATCATGCCGCGACGACGGTTCAGGTCACCAATAACGTCACCTACGTGATCCTCAGGAGTGAATACATCAACCTTCATGATAGGCTCAATCAGCTGAGGACCGGCTTTAGGCATGGATTGACGGAAAGCACCTTTAGCAGCGATTTCAAACGCAACTGCAGAGGAGTCAACGGCGTGGAAGCCACCGTCGTACAGCTCAACTTCAACATCCAGAACCGGGAAGCCTGCCAGAGGACCTTCGGCCATCATGCCGGCAAAGCCTTTCTCGATGGCGGGGAAGAATTCCTTGGGTACGTTACCGCCCACAACAGTGGAGGTGAAGCTGAAGCCTGAACCTGGCTCACCTGGCTTGATGCGGTAGTCGATCTTACCAAACTGACCAGAACCACCAGACTGCTTCTTGTGCGTGTAGCTGTCTTCGATAAGTTGAGTGATGGTTTCGCGGTAAGCAACCTGTGGTTGACCCACTACTAGCTCAACGCCGTAAGTACGCTTGAGAATGTCGACTTTAATGTCCAGGTGCAGTTCGCCCATACCTTTCAGGATGGTTTCACCGGAGTCTTCGTCGGTTTCAACACGGAACGATGGATCTTCTGCAACCATTTTGCCGATTGCAATACCCATTTTCTCTGCGCCAGCCTTGTCTTTAGGGGCAACGGCGATAGAAATAACGGGATCCGGGAATACCATGGCTTCCAGAGTACATGGGTGCTTTGTGTCACACAGGGTGTGGCCGGTCTGAACGTTCTTCATGCCAACTACAGCGATAATGTCACCAGCCTGGGCGTGATCGATTTCGTTGCGGTCATCGGCCTGCATTTCTACCATACGACCAATACGCTCGGTCTTGCCGGTAAAGCTGTTCAGGATGGTGTCGCCTTTGTTCAGTACGCCTGAGTAGATGCGGATAAAGGTCAGGGCGCCAAAACGGTCGTCCATGATCTTAAACGCCAGTGCGCGCAGTGGCTCATCAGCGGAAACGATGGCTTTCTCGCCAGTTGGGTTACCTTCTTCGTCGGTCAGATCCTGTGGATCAACTTCGGTAGGGCTTGGCAGGTAATCAACAACAGCATCCAGAACCAGCTGCATACCTTTGTTTTTAAAGGCAGAGCCGCAGAAGGTTGGGAAGAAGGTCAGGTCACGAGTACCTTTACGGATACAGCGTTGCAGGTCTTCAACAGACGGCTCTTCGCCTTCCATGTACGCCATCAACAGGTCGTCGTCCACTTCAACAGCGGTTTCGATCAGTTGCTCGCGGTACATGTCGACATCGTCAACCATATCGGCAGGGATATCGGTAACTTCGTAGTTCTCTGGCTGACCGGAGTCATCCCAAACGTAGGCTTTGCGAGTCAGCAGGTCTACAACACCGGTAAACTGGTCTTCGCGGCCGATTGGCAGGGTCATGATCAGAGGGGTAGCGCCCAGTACTTTCTTAACTTGATCGGTAACGCGCAGGAAGTCAGCGCCGATACGGTCGAGCTTGTTAACAAAGATAATACGAGCAACTTCGGATTCGTTAGCGTAGCGCCAGTTGGTTTCTGACTGAGGCTCAACGCCACCAGAACCACAGAATACGCCAATACCGCCGTCCAGTACTTTCAGGGAGCGGTAAACTTCTACGGTGAAGTCAACGTGCCCCGGGGTGTCGATCACGTTCAGACGGTGACCTTTCCACTCACAGGTTACGGCAGCGGACTGAATGGTAATACCACGCTCAGCTTCCTGCTCCATGAAGTCGGTAGTTGATTCACCTTCGTGAACCTCACCAAGCTTATGGATTTTACCAGTCAGCTTCAGGATACGTTCGGTGGTGGTGGTTTTACCGGCGTCGACGTGGGCGAAGATGCCGATGTTTCTGTACTTAGATAAGTCTGTCATTAGTGGGTCTCGATTAGCCAGGGCCAAAATTAGCGCGGAATTGTACATGGAATTAGGGGTATGTAGAAGGGGTATTTCAAGAATCCCTTTGTGTTCTTTCGTGGAGGAAAGTAAACCGGGTTGTTATATCTAGAAAATACATTATAAGTAATTCATAACTATCTGATATTTAAGGGGGTGTCTTCTTGTCTTGGGTGTCAAAAAATGCCGGTTGAAGTCGTGCCTCATGTGCGGTTTATGAACAAAACAAGGCGGATGCGGTGGTCCAGGGCAGACAGGAAGGGTCGCTTAGGTATAATGCGGCGCTTTCTCTCGTATCCCCAGACAGGATTTCAGCGACTGAACAGGGGTGTTTGTTGATCGATTTAGCGGAAATATCAGCATTATGAATGCTCAGATTGTCTATGCCTTTGAGACCGGTCAAGCCGCCAATCGGTTTTTAAACCGGCTTAAGTCCGGCGATATGCCGAAGGTGAAGGCGCGCCTGCACAAGGGGTCCAATACCGTACAGGTGTCGTATTCTCTGAGTGAAAATCAGGGGTATGACAGTACCTGTGCGGAGCTGGATGATCTGGCAGCAAGTATGGATGGGGTTGAAGTGTCACACTCGTGACAGTCCGCCTTGTGTGATGAGTAAAGCCTATTTGTGGTTAAAAAAGTTCGTTTTGTGGCTAAAAGAGCTCGTTGGCCCTCCGATAACGCCCTTCGTAGTCAAATATACGATCCCGAATTGTCCAGAAACGACCATTTTTTCTGGCAATGACAAAATCCGGTGAGCGAAAGCGATGCTGTTCTCTAATCACGTCTTCCGGGTGTTTGGGGAAAAAACGCTCTTCCGGCAGTTTCAGGTGTTGCCGCACAAACTGGTGATAAAAACGGCCCTGCTGAGCCTGATTGGACAGAGCATAGATCTCGCTTAATTCAACGCCTTCTTCATCGTGATACACCACTTTCAGTCTTGGCTCTTTATCCTTGTTCAGGTGCTGGTGCAGGCTCATGCCTGCGCAGCGTATGACCTTGGCGTCGCGAAGCTTCAGGGCGTCCTTCAGTTTTTGATCCGGATCGACCAATAAATGATCACACTGATGGCATTGTCGTGCAGCAATGTCGTTTTCCGCGCCGCATTGCCCACATTCTTTAAAGCGGAAACGAAAATCACATTGTTGCAGTTGATGATCAGAATCCGAGTCGTCCTGCGGAATCAATCCCTGACAGCGACGTCCGTAGTGTTCAATGATGTCTCCGTCGTTGTCTGTTTTCCCCCAGAACTGATTGCTGTACTGGCAGAGCGGGCAGGAAACCTCAACGATGACGGAATCGCTGTCAGGTTTGGGGGCGGTGATGTCAGGCTGGTACAGATCATGAGTGTTACCGGCGTAATCCAGAATCAGGCAATCGGTTTTGCCCGGCGACAGTCGCAAGCCTCGGCCAATGATTTGCTGGTAGAGTCCAGCGGACTCCGTAGGCCGAAGCATGGCGATTAAATCCACATGAGGGGCATCAAATCCGGTGGTCAGTACGGAGACATTGACCAGATACTTGATCTGCTTCTGTTTGAAGGCCTGAATCACGCTATCCCGGGCTTTTGGGCGCATGTCGCCGATGATGATGGCAGACGACTCCGGGGGGAGGTAGGACAGGACTTCCTTGGCGTGTTTGACCGTGGCGGCAAAGATCATGACCCCTGAGCGGTCTTCGGCAAGATCAATCACTTGATCGACAATACGCGCGGTGGCTCGTTTGGCTCCCTGGAGTATTCGGTCCAGATCCTCTTCCCGGTAGTGCGTCCGATGATGATCTGTTCTCAGTTGTTCGAAGTCATACAGGGCAATGGGCGCATCCAACAGTCTGGGTGGTGTCAAAAAACCGGATTTGATCATGTATTGCAGTGGCAACTCAAAAATACAGGATTTAAACGGCGTCTCGTCGTCGGTACGCACCAATTTTCGAGGTAGATGTCGTTGATATACCCAGCCGCTGTCGAGGCGGTAAGGAGTGGCGGTGAGCCCGAGAACTTTCAGAGAGGCGTTGTGGGCTTTCAGGTGCCGGATGATTTTCTGGTATTCAGAGTTTTCATCCAGAGAAACGCGGTGGCACTCATCAATTACCAGTAAAGAGTACTCACGTTCAAATTCCTCCAGATTGCGTGCCACCGACTGAACACTGCCGAAAGTCACCTTCTCGACAGCTTCCTTGCGGTTGAGGCCAGCGGCGAAAATACTCGCATTAAAACCGTAGCTCTCATACTTTTGATGGTTTTGTACCACCAGCTCTTTGACGTGAGCCAGCACGAGCACTCGTCGATTGGCGAGTTTACCCAGCTCTGCGATGACCAGGCTTTTTCCTGCTCCCGTCGGTAACACAATAACAGCGCCTTCGCTGGTCTGACGAAAATGCTGAATCGTTGCTGTGACAGCTTCCCGTTGATAGGGACGGAGTGTGAAAGCTGTTGAAGGTTGAGATGAGGATGTCATTTGGTGGAGGGTGTCATTTAGTGAAAGTCGACGTTGCCTGTGCCTGAATGAAGATTATACGGGCAGAATCCGGCAATGATAACGTGTGTGAGGTACGCTTTTGGTCGGAGAGCGCTTCAGTACAATTTATTTTGCGGTTTTTGCCGTAAATTCTGTGTTTTGACCTAAAATGTCAGAAACAGGTAGGGAATATACCAATACGACAGCGGCTTGGCGTGGTTGGTCGTAAGGACTGCCATAATTGATCA
>NZ_CBFIHX010000017.1:0-43147 GCF_965662505.1 Pseudomaricurvus sp.
GGTTTTTACCGTACAGACCTACAACCCATTTTTCATCGTTGGTGTGAATGTCGATGCCTATGTCCAGGATGTCCTGCTCATCAATGTAACCGAAGTTGTCATCGGTGTAGGCAGATTCGTCACGGTAGGCGTACTGGATGCGAGAGGAGGCGTAACCCCAGTCACCCAAGTCCATGTCGTGGGACAGGCCGATGCTGTAGGTCAGCTCAGCGGCACGTGGAATGTCCAGAGACTTATCGATGCTGTCAACCTGGTCGTCACCGTTCAGGTCATAGATAACTTCGTCGTATTCAGAGTCGGTGTAGCCAACAGAGGCTGTCAGGATCAGGTTGTCTGTCAGCCCGTAGGTAGCGTCGATCTCGATCCCCATCAAAGTGGCGTCGGCGGTATTATCGATTCGTTGCTCTACACCGCTAGTATCGCTGGGAATATTGATTTCACGCTGCATGTCCTGAATGTCGGTATAGAAGATGGCTGCATTTAAGCGGCCACGGTCACCCAGGCTCATCTTGTAGCCTAGTTCGTAGGTGTTGACAGTTTCTTCATCAAACGGGCCAGGAGTAACGCTTGTATCTTCCGAGGTGTTTCGCAGGTTATAGCCGCCAGAGCGGTAACCACGGGACCAGCTACCGTAGATGCGGGCATCCATTTCCAGCTCGTACATGAAGCCCAGCTTGGGTGACCAGCTGTTCCAGGTCTCGTCGTCGTCGAAATCAAACTGACAGGTGCCATCAATAATGTTGCATTGGTTTCCAGTAGTAACCCCTGCAATATCGACATTTGCACTTAGATTGGCCACCTGAGCTTCTTTTTCCTCTTTGGTGAAACGAACGCCTGCGGTGAGGGTCCATTGGTCTGTCAGTGCGTAGTCGGCTGCAACGAAAGTGCCCAGAGAAGTAACTTCGTAGTCGCCGCCACCATACTGTTGAACGGCACCACCCCCGAGCAAGCGGTGTTCATCATAGGCGATTTCATTGTTGAAATAGTAAAGACCGGTGGTCAATGTCCATTTCTCGCCAAAAGTACCGGTGTAACGCAGCTCGTTACTGTATTGCTCGGCTTCCATGTCCGCAATAGAGTGAAACAGGAAGGCTGATGACGAATCGATGTCGGTGATGGAGTAGGAGCTAAACTCGCGCCAGCCGAAGATGTTGGTGATGGTACCGTCACCAAAGGCCACGTCTTTATTGAGGGTGGCGCTGAACAGGTTGCTGCGGGTTTCCAGCAGGCCCTCTTCATCGATGGCAAATTTGTGAGAGTTACGGTCGTAGTTGGAGTTTGCACTAGGCACTCCGCGGCCGTTGGTGTGACTTTGACTTGGGGTGCCCTGACCTTCACTTTCCTGATACTCATAGCGCAGAGTCAGGTTGGTGGTGTCATTGATATCCCAGCTTACTACCGGGCGAACCATAAAGGTATCGGTTTTGCCAAAGGCGTCGCCGTCGTATTCGTTTTTGAACCAGCCGTCATCGCGGTTGGTGTACAAACTCAGCTTGGCAGCTACGTTGTCGGTCAAGCCGCCGCTGATGCTGCCCATCAGGTATTTATTGGCTTCTTCGCCGCCAACTTCGTAGATGCCGCGCACGCTGGCTTCAAAGTCTTGAGTCGGGGTTTTGGTGTTAACAAGAACCGCACCGCCGGTTACGTTACGGCCAAACAGGATACCTTGTGGACCGCGCAGCACTTCAATGCTTTCCAGGTCAAACATATCCAAGACAACACCGCCGTTGGTGCCCATATAAACGCCATCGATAAAGACGCCTACAGTTGGGTCGATGGACGGGATGGAGCTGTTGATGCCCAAGCCACGGATTGAGAAGTTGGCGATACCGCGTGTGGTGCCGGCGTCGTCCATGGCAACGTTAGGCATGCCAACAGCCAGGCTACCCAGATCGCGAACTTTCAGTGCGTCCAGCTGGTCAGCGCCATAGGCGGTGATGGCGAGAGGGGTATCTTGGGAATTTTCTGCACGCTTACGGGCAGTAACGACAATCTCTTCCAGCAAAGCGCTTGAGCCCGGACGAGCGACGTCCTGAGCCATTGCTGAGTAGCTGGTGAATGCTGCTGTTGCGCTCAGAACTGCGGCGCTGATTTGCAGCGAAAGGGGTTTTTGATTCAGTTTTTTTGGGCGAGCCATCGGTAGTCTCTCCTATCCATTATGGTTATGGTGTTTTTATTAATAAATTTTTATCGTGGTACTACGCTATCTTTAAACGGAAGCTATGGTAGGGGGCGGGGGGTGTGTTAGGTTATTCTTATCCGGCCAATCGGCTTATCAATTGGCGCCAATGTTTGCTTTGCCTCTGTTGTGTAAAGAATCCATTTCCAGAAAGAGTTTTGCCTTTTTTTTAGTTAACCTTATGATTTTAAAGGAAAATATATTTTTTGGGGCGGGGCGTTCGGGAGAGTAGGCCGTATAGGTCAGGTTGCTTTAAATGAATAGGGTAATTACCTATAATTGGCTATTTCGAGGTGTCATACCTCCGAGATTTTGTCTCTCTCCGGTGCATACAGTTGTGACTGAGTGGTCATGGCCCAAACATAAGATGTAACTATGTCTGAACCTACAGTAATTGGCAGTTGGCTCACGTTGTTTGCTGCTGCACTGGACAGCTATGGCGTGGACAGCCAGGCTTTTTTACTGACCCGCGGGATAGATTTTGAACGTGCCTGCGATCCTGCCCAACGTATTCCGATTATTACCATGAACGATTTATGGGATGAGGCGGTGGTCGAGACCGGTGCTGAGGATTTCGGTTTAACCGCTGGAGCCCTGATGACCCCCAATACGCTGAGCGCTCTGGGGGTGGCGATGTGGAGCGCCTGCACGATCAAAGAGCAGTTGGAGTGCTTTATTCGCAATATGCATCTGGTGGCGAATGTCAGTCAAATGGAAATCGTTGAGCAGGACGGTGTGTTGATTTCAACCACCTACTTTTATCACGATGCCCGCGGTCGGAGTATTATCACGGATAGTTCGCAGGATGCGATTTGTGCCTCTTTACACACGTTGCGTCGAACGCTCTATAAAAGAAATTACAGCCCTCTGAAAGTAGAGCTTACCCGTTCCGTACCTGCGGATAAGGCTCGCTACGAATCATTTTTTGGTTGCGAAGTCGTGTTTAACCAGCCCGCTATTCGAGTTCACATCCGGATGGAGGATGCGATCGCTCCTATTCCGGGTGGTAGCCAATACGTTTCCAAAGCGGCTGAGCGGTTGTTGGAAGATTATGTGGCCCAGTCACAAGCACAACCCGATATAATTGGACAATTGCATCAGGCGCTTACACTGTTATTGCCACAGGGTAAGGCGACCATGGATCAGGTGGTAAAACAATTGCACACCAGCAAGCGAACTTTTCACCGCAAGCTGGAAGAGCAGGGCACCAGTTTCCGTGAACAAATGGAAGATTTTCGGCGTGAACTTGCTTTCCGCTACATGACTCAGGATGAACTGTCTGTGGGTGATATCAGTTTTCTTTTGGGTTTTTCCAGTAGCAGCAATTTTACCCGGGCTTTCAAGCGCTGGACAGGCAGTACACCACAGGATTTTCGCGCCCGGTTACTGGCTACGGATGACGGTGAAGCTGAGTTGAGTGAGGTGTAATCCGATTGGTTTGCGGTGCATCGAAAGCATTTGGTTCAATACCAAAAGAATCCAGAGATTTTTGAAGGATTTTCTCTACTTCACCCTGTTGTCTCATTTGTTCTAGTTCTTGGCACAGTTGGATTAGCTCCGGTTTTGCTTTTAAGGCCTCCCTGGATAGCGCCAAATGGTAATAGATGTCGAACACATTTCTAACGTGCAGAATCTGCTTTTCCAAACCTTTTTGATTTATTCGATAGTGGGTTGAGTAATTTTCGTAAAGTGCGAAATCCACTCTGCCGGCAAGAAGTACCCGCATCATTTGCGTTACGTTTTTGGTGCGCATGATCAGTGAAACGTCCATCCCGAGAATATTGCGCTGAAATTCGGGCAGGCGCGCCCCTGCCATTCGATAATTCAACATCTCCTGCATGGACTCAATTGGTAAATCTTTCAGTTTATCTGCCCGGGTAAACATTCCCACGGTCAAACTGAATATGGGGGGATGGGCAAATCTCAATGGTATCCGGAAATACAGAATCTGGCAGGGTCGGTGTTGTAAAAATAATGGCTCCTTCGATATTGCCTGCGGCCAGTTCGATGTGTTCCCGGGATGTCGGCATGGGTGTTAGTTGCAGACGATAGTCAGTATTAGCAAAGGCAGTTTGTAGAATGCCGGGAAGTATGCAGAGATGGTTCGGTGATGGAGTACAGTAAATGGGGGTACGTGCGGATCGTCAACCGCAATTTTTATGGTTGAGTTGGCGTAGCTGCAGAGGCTGAGCATGTATAAGACACTCAGCGTCAGATTTAAAAGTGGTTTGGCCATCATCCATAGTACTTATGATAGTAAGTTGCCAAGTACATATAGCTTAGGTGAGCAGCTCTCTATTGCAAGGTGGTAGCCGTCGGCGCCAAAGATATTTAAGGACAGCAGCGTGACTTGCTATCTCAACCCTACGTTAAGAGTGTACTGGTTTGGTCTATTGAGGCAGTTGCTGAAGCAGGAAGCGCACCATATTCTCACCCATGACTTTACGGATTTCTTCTTCGGTAAAGCCTGCTTTGAGCATTTCATCCGTGAGAATCGCCAGCTCTGATGTGTCGAAATGAGTACTGACGGAGCCATCAAAGTCTGAGCCCAGCGCTATATGATCGACACCGACGAGGTCAATGCCGTAGCGAATGGCTTTGACGATATTTTCTGGAATGTCGTCGCACACGGCGCCTTTCCAGTATCCGACACCGATCAGTCCGCCTTGTGAGGCAATGCGTTTCATAAGAGTATCGCTGATGTTGCGGGGGCTAGGGCAGTGGCCGTAAAACCCTGTGTGACTGACAATCAGCGGTTGAGTGGAGAGCGTTAGCACATCTTCCACCACTTGTGGAGAAGAGTGCGCAATGTCGATCATAATGCCGAGACGCTCCATTTCTACTATGGCGTCTTCTCCGAATTGAGTAAGGCCGGCATTGCTTTCTCCATGAAGGGAGCCGCCCAAATGATTATCAAAGAAATGCTGCAATCCCATCATGCGATAGCCCGCATTATAGAGTCGCTGAACGTTTTCCAGTTTGCCTTCGAGGGCGTGCGAGCCTTCGGTGCCCAGTAGTGCCCCAATCACCTGCTTGCCTTTGTTTCGCTGATCCAGGACGGATTGAAGATCGTTTGCCGTCAGAATCAGCTTGAGTTCATCCGGTGCGCTTTGGCTGATGTGTTGAATTTTTTCAGCTTCATACAGCGCGCGTTCGGTAAGATTATTCCATGTGCGAATCGGCCAGAGCTGGGCGATGGCCAGCAGTGTGATGTTGTCACTGCTGTCGGTGGCGTTATGGGTATAATTTTGGCCGCGGGGCGATTTGGTGACGCTGGTGAACATTTGCAGTGCGACATTGCCTTCGCGGAGGCGTGGCAGATCCACATGGCCGCGGTCAGAACGCTGCTGCAGGTCTCTGTTCCACAGGGTGCTATCGGCGTGGAGGTCACCAATGATCAGGCTGTCGTGCAGGGTCTGTGTGTGTTGTGAAATGGTGTAGGGCTTATGTTGTGTTACCCGGTTCAGTGAGTTTTCAATCTGAGCGGGTGCGATCAAAAAGAACGCCGTCACCATGCTCAGAAGAATAATAGCGGGCACGACAACTAAGGTGGTGGGAGAAGGTCGCATAATAAGCTCTTTTGTGTGTTTTAGTGTTTTGTTATTGGAGTTCGAAGCAGTTGAAATCAACGAGCCGGTTTATGGTTTGTGACGATCTCTGGCGATAGCATCTAGAGAGTCTTGTCCATAGGTTTGTGCAGGATCCCGGCTTCCATGAATGCGTCGCCGTGTACCTGGTATCCCAGCTTTTCATAAAATCCGAGAGCGCTTTCCTGGGCGTGCAGCCAGACACTTTTTAATCCCGCTCGACGAGCTTCCTCCTCCAGTGCCTCCATAATTTTGCGACCCCAACCGTATTGTCGACTGTTCTGCATGACGGCAACACGGCCAATGCGGCCGTGATCCTCCAGGTCAATGCGTCCGGTGGCGACAGGCTCTCTGTTTAACGTGATCAATGCGTGACAGCAGTGTTCGTCACGGTCATCCAGTTCCATCTCCGCGGGAACATTCTGTTCGACTACAAACACTTGATATCGAACTTTGTAGAGGTCTTCCTGATGCGTGGAAAAACTGGTGATTATCAATTCAATATTCATGAGAGCCTGTATTGGTAAACGCTGATGAGTTAAACATTGATGGGAAATGAGAGTTTAGCACTTCAATCCGCGGTCAGAACGGGTTGAATGGATTTGCGTAAAAACTCTGTGAATAATTGTGAACGCAATGATTGGGTCTTGCGATTACTTGCGAGGTAATACTCTTCCACTGCTGGCAGGCTATCTTCAAACAGGGTGATCAGTTGTCCGTTGTTCAGTTCCCTATGTATTTCCACCCGGTCGGCGAGGGCGATACCGTAGCCAGCTTTGACCGCATCCAGTACCAGAAAAGACTCTTCCAGTATCAGTTGCTTGTAATCTGAGAGTTCATTGGCGCCTGCGATTTCAAACCAGCGGGGCCAGTTGTTGTGCCTGTCACACAGCAACGGGTAGTCGAGTAAATCGAGAGGCTGTCGAATGGGATTGTTACCTGTCAGGAGTTTCGGGTTGCACACAGGCACATAGCGTTCTCTGAACAGTGGAATGATGTCGCGAGAGCTACTTTCGGGAGCCCCGTAGCATATGGCCACATCGACCTGGCTGTCGATCTGCTTGATGCGAGGGGCAATGCTGCGCAGCTGGATGTTGATCTCCGGATACTGTTGAGCAAAGTCACCAATGATGTCCAGCAACCAGGCTGAGGACGCTGAGGGCGTAGCTGCCAAAATCAGGTCGCCATTGATGGAATCCGGATCGAGATAGAGCGCGCCGGTGGTCAGCAGGTCGAGAGCCTGTTGAACTGACTGCAGCAAGCGCTGGCCTGCGTGGGTCAGGCTCAGGCGGTTATGGCTGCGATCGAACAGAGTAACCCCCAATAGCTCTTCCAGTTGCTTTACCTGACGACTGAGGGCGCCATGGGTAACGCCCAGTTCTTCTGCGGCGCGGCGCATATGACAGTGGCGCGCGGCCATTTCAAAGGCGCGCATGGCATTGAGTGGGAGGTTGCGACGATCAAGTTTCATTTTATATAGGGCTTTTAATAGGGCTTCGGAATGGTTCTTTTGCTCACTCTGGTTAGATTAACTCACCATGATGGTAAAAATATATCGATTGTGGTGATTTATTTGACCGCTACACTGAGGTTATTCCAATCAGTCAGTGGCGTTAATCATCCATGCGGGGATAAGCCATACTGTTGATTGATCCTATACCCACCGCTTTTGTCAGAAGGACGACAGCCATGACGCATATGATTTACCCCCAAACCAACCTGAATGCTACAGAGCAACTGATCATCGAACGCGGCGAAGGCGCTTACGTTTACGATAATCAGGGCAAGAAGTATCTGGAGGGGATGGCCGGTCTGTGGTGTACCTCTTTGGGCTATGCGCATCCCGAACTGATGGCCACAGTCAACGAGCAGTTGTCACGCCTCTCTTACAGCCACATGTTTGGTGGAAAGACTCATCCACAGGGTATGGAGCTGGCGGATACCTTGTCGGCGATGGTGCCGATGGACAATGCCCAGGTGTTTTTTGGTAATTCCGGCTCCGATGCCAACGATACCCACATCAAGTTGCTGCGTTACTACTTCAATGCCATCGGCAAGCCTGAAAAGCGCAAGATCATTACCCGTCAGCGCGCCTATCATGGTGTGACGGTAGCGGCGGGTTCCCTGACCAGTCTGCCGGTTAATCTGCAGTACTTCGATGCGCCGGAAGAAGCCTTGGGCATTCTGCGTACCGATCACCCTCATTACTACACCGGCCGTCAGGGCGATGAGACTGAGGCTCAATTTGTTGATCGCATCACCGCCAACCTGGAAGCACTGATTGTGCGCGAAGGCCCGGAAACCATCGCCGCCTTTATCGCGGAGCCTGTAACCGGTGCCAGTGGGGTGATCGTTCCGCCTGCAGGTTACTACGATAAGGTTCAGGCGATTCTGAATAAATACGACATTCTGTTCTGGGCCGATGAAGTGATCACCGGTTTTGGCCGTCTGGGTGAAGACTTTGGTTGTAACGCCATGGGCATTCAAAAGCCGGACATGATGAGTTTCGCCAAGCAGTTGTCTTCTGCCTATTACCCCATCAGCGCATCAGTGATTCGCGGTGACATGATGGAAGCCATTGTGGAGCAGAGCGGCAAAGTGGGGGCGTTCGGACACGGTTATACCTATTCCGGTCATCCGGTGGCCTGTGCAACCGCTTTGAAAGTGTTGGAAATCTACAAGCGCGACAAACTGTTTGATCATGCGGCGACACTGGGTGCGTATATGCAGAACAAGCTACAGCAATTTGCCGACCATCCTTTGATTGGGGAGGTTCGCGGCAAGGGCATGGTGGCAGCACTGGAAATGGTCGCCAACAAAACCACGGGTGAAAGTTTTGCTGATGGCTCTTTGGGCGCTTTCGCCATTGGGCGTCGCCAAGAGCATGGTTTAATTTTGCGTGCAGTCGCGGGCAACAGTCTGGCGGTGTGTCCTCCTCTGATTATTAATGAGGCGCATGTTGATGAGATTTGTTCCGTGTTGGGCAAAGTGTTGGACGAAACCCTGACCCATGCACACAAAAACAACCTGCTTAAAGGCTGAATTTGATTAAAGGCCGAGTGTGGTAAAGGAAAGAAAACAATGTTGAATTTAAAGCGCCCTGAATTATTGGCTGCTGCCTCCTATGTGAATGGCCAGTGGCTAACTGCTGGTGACGAGTTGATTGATGTTCTGAATCCGGCCACGCAAAAAGTGGTTGGCAGTGTTACGGCTGGCGGTGCGGCAGAAACCCGAATCGCTATTGAGGCGGCCGAAAAGGCTATGCCTTCTTGGGCAGCAAAACCCGCGAAAGAGCGTGCCCAAATCCTGCGGCAATGGTTTAACCTGATTATGGCGAATCAGGAAGATCTCGCCAAAATTCTCACCGCCGAACAGGGTAAAACTCTGGCAGAGTCTCGTGGAGAAATTGCCTACGGTGCAAGCTACATTGAATGGTTTGCTGAAGAAGCCAAGCGCATTGATGGCGATATTCTTCCGGCGCCCAGTGGCGACAAACGCATTATGGTGATCAAGCAGCCGGTGGGGGTGGTGGCGTCCATCACGCCATGGAACTTCCCTAATGCGATGATTACCCGCAAAGCGGCTCCGGCACTGGCCGCCGGTTGTACCTTTGTGGGCAAGCCCGCGACGGAAACGCCGTTATCCGCTTTGGCTCTTTGCGTGCTGGCGGAAGAGGCGGGTATTCCTGCCGGGGTCTTCAATATGGTAGTGGGACGTGACTCCCGCGCCATCGGGGGGGAGATGACGTCCAATCCGATCGTGCGCAAGCTGACGTTTACCGGCTCCACTCCTGTGGGCAAAATCCTGATGGCGCAGTGTGCGTCTACCGTAAAGAAAACCTCCATGGAACTGGGCGGCAACGCACCCTTTATCGTATTCGACGATGCGGATCTGGATGCAGCGGTGGAAGGCGCACTGGCTTCCAAGTACCGCAACTCCGGCCAGACCTGTGTCTGTACCAATCGCCTGTTGGTGCAAAGTGGTGTCTACGATGCCTTTGTAGAAAAACTGCATCACGCGGTTTCTCAATTTAGTCTGGGCAATGGTACAGAAGAGGGTGTGACTCACGGCCCCATGATCACCACCAAAGCCGTCAATGATGTGCAAGAATTAGTCAATGACGCCATTGAGAAAGGCGCACAACCGATCATTGGCGGCAAACCGTCTGAACTGGGTGCGTATTTTTACGAGCCGACTATCTTGACGCAGGCCACCACCGACATGCGTGTGTTCAAGGAAGAAATCTTTGGACCTGTAGCGCCAGTGTTTAAGTTCGAATCCGAAGCGGAAGCTATTGCCATGGCGAACGATACCGAATTTGGCTTGGCGTCCTACTTCTATACCAAAGACCTGGGCCGGATTTTCCGGATCGGTGAAGCGTTGGAGTACGGCATTGTCGGCATCAATGAAGGCATGGTCTCCAACGAGATGGCACCCTTTGGTGGTGTTAAGGAGTCGGGCAGTGGTCGTGAAGGTTCCAAGTACGGTATGGATGATTATTTAGAGATTAAGTATTTGTGTTTGGGTGGCCTACAGTGATTTATTGATGGGGCCTCGGGTCAGTTTAAACAACTCCAGCGTCACCATCACACCTGCGAAAATGACCACCACGCCTGCATACTGAAGTAAGGTTGCAGGCTCTCCCAAAATCCCAATAGCTAACAGTAGCGAGACGCCCGGTACAATCGCGCCAAAGAGTGCGCCTTTGCCGGGTCCTAATAAACTGACGGCCTGACTGTAAAAGACCAGGGCGAGGATAGAAGAGAAAACGCCCTGATAGACCGCTTGGCTGGCGAGGGTTTGCCATGAGGCGGTGAGCAGTTGGCTTGCGCCCAAGAACGGACTGTCGCTGAAGAGGAGGTACAGCGGCACACAGAGCAGCATCGATAGGGTTCCCACCACTGCGGTGGCGTGCAGCGGTTCGACTTGCCACTGGCGCAGCGACAGCGTGTAGCACGACCACAGAAAACCACCCAGTACAAACAGCGCATCGCCCTGCCAACTGGACACTTCTGTGTGAAAACTGTCGATGCCCACCAGTATCAAACCACACAACACCATCACGATCCCCAACAAGCGCATAGGGCTGAACGTCTCTTTGAACAGCAGGCATCCGCCCAGTGTTGAGCAAAGCAACATGGTGCTGGGAGTGATGAGGGCAAAGTGTCCGGCGCTGGAAAGTTGTAGTCCGATGTTGACGCTCATAAGGTAGGGCATGCCGGCCCCGCAGACCATGATCAGCAGCCCCAGCGGTGGAATGCCTTTGAAGCCTCGATGCAATAAAACGGGCAGCATCACCAGACCGGCTGTGACGTACCGCAGGATACTCACGTCGACGGCGGTGAGGGCGTCTTCATAACCGATTTTGGTGAAAATGGGGAAAGCCGCCCAGATCAGCACCGTGACGAAACCAAAGACAACCCCTTTGAGTGGGTGGGTGTTTTGCGTCACGGTGTGCTCCTGACGGTGTGCTTGGATTTCACCTGGCGGTACAAGTTTGACTAACTTAGACCGTAGGCCGCTTAGACAATTTAAGCGTCTGGCAGCAAACGGTTCAGCATGTCCTGGTAGATGTCGGTTAACAGGTTGAGCTCTTCGGCGTCGACACATTCATCCAGTTTGTGAATGGTGGCGTTGACGGGACCCAGTTCAACCACTTGCGCACCGGTGGGTGCAATAAAGCGACCGTCGGAGGTGCCGCCCGCGGTGGACAGTTCGGTTTCAAAGCCGGCGACGTGACGAATCGCTTCAACCGCGGCTTCGACCAATGGACCCTCAGAGGTAAGGAAGGGTAGGCCGCTCAGGCGCCAGTCGATATCGTAGTCAACGCCGTGTTTGTTGAGGATGGCTTCGGTGCGTTCGCGCAATTGTTCTTCAGTCACTTCGGTGGAAAAGCGGAAGTTAAAAATCACTTCTGCCTCACCGGGAATCACATTGGTGGCACCCGTGCCGGAGTTAATATTCGATACCTGAAAGCTGGTGGCAGGGAAGAAATCGTTGCCGTTGTCCCAGTGTTCGGCGGCCAGTTCGGCCAGTGCCGGGGCAAACTTGTGGATCGGGTTATCCGCCAAATATGGGTAAGCCACATGCCCTTGGGTGCCTTTGACGGTCAGCCAGCAGCCCAGTGAGCCGCGACGACCGTTCTTGATGGTGTCACCGGTTTTGTTGGTGCTGGACGGTTCGCCCACCACACACCAGGTAATTTTTTCATTGCGCTCTTCGAGCCATTCGATGACTTTGACGGTGCCGTTGTGGGCAGGGCCTTCTTCGTCACTGGTGATCAAAAACGCGATGCGACCGGTGTGATTGGGGTGCTCGGCGACGAAGCGTTCGCAGGCGACGACCATCGCAGCCAGGCTGCCTTTCATGTCGGCAGCACCGCGACCGTGCAGCATGCCGTCTTCAATCACGCCTTCAAACGGAGGGTATTTCCACTGCGCTTCAGGGCCGGTGGGCACCACATCAGTGTGGCCGGCAAAGGCCAGAATGGGGCCTTCGGTGCCACGAACAGCCCAAAAATTATCCACTTCGCCAAAGCGCAGGTTCTCAATATGAAAGCCGATAGCGCGCAGGCGGTCGGTCATCATGGGCTGGCAGCCTTCGTCTTCAGGAGTGACGGAGGGGCGACGAATCAGCTCACGGGCTAATTCCAGGGTGGGGGTCAGGGCAGTCATTGAAAATCGCTTATATCGAGTCGGATTGCAGTGATGAAGCTGAAAAGAACACAGTTCAACCAGAGAATGGCGGCATTTTAGCCTAAAGGGGCTGGAGCTGACAGAGGTATGATTCGGGGAGTTGCATCCTTCGACAGGCTCAGAATGAGCGGAGTTTGGTGAGAAGGCACAGGATTAACGGGGTTTGGGTGGGGATAATCCGTGGCGAAGCAGGCGCTTCACCACGGTTGCGCAAGTACTGCTATCAGTTATTCGCGTGCAGCTCTTCGTTCAGAGCAATGGCAGACTTGTTGGTTTTGCACTCAACCGCGCCATTCACGGAGTTGCGACGGAACAGCAGGTCAGATTTACCGGCCAGATCGCGGGCCTTAACGCTTTCAACCAGTTCGCCCTTGTCGTCCAGTACAGCGACTTTGGTGCCGGCGGTGATGTACAGACCAGCTTCTACGGTGCAGCGGTCGCCCAGAGGGATACCGATACCGGCGTTGGCGCCCAGCAGACACTCGTCACCGACAGAAATGATGATGTTGCCGCCACCGGACAAGGTGCCCATGGTGGAACAACCGCCACCCAGATCGGAACCTTTACCGACGAAAACGCCTGCAGAGATACGGCCTTCGATCATGCCTGGGCCTTCGGTGCCAGCGTTAAAGTTGACGAAGCCTTCGTGCATGATGGTGGTGCCTTCACCGATGTAAGCGCCCAGACGGACGCGAGCGGTGTGGGCAATACGGACACCGGCAGGAACTACGTAGTTGGTCATTTTCGGGAACTTGTCCACGCAGTCTACGTCCAGCAGCTCGCCATTCAGACGCGCTTGCAGTTGACGCCCAGGCAATTCAGCCAGATCTACAGCGCCCTGATTTGTCCAGGCAACGTTAGGCAGAGTACCAAACAGACCGTCCAGAACGGTGCCGTGTGGTTTCACCAGACGGTGGGAGATCAGATGCAGTTTCAGGTAGCCTTCGGGTACAGAACTTGGTGCGGCGTCTTCGGCCAGCAGAGCGGCAACTAGTGGGCGCTTGCTGCCTTGGAAAGATTTTACGATTGCAGCTTGCTCGGCGCTGCCGGCGGCTTCCAGGGCTGAGGCCAGGGCGTCCAGTTTGGCGCTGTCGAGGGCGATAGCCTGATTACCAGCTTCGTAACCGAGTGCGTCAGCAACGGCTTTGGCAACCGCAGGAGCAGGGTTCAGCAATGGCTGCGGGAAGAACACTTCCAGCCACTCGCCTTTGCTGTTTTGAGTGCCTACACCGAGGCCCAGTGCGAAAAGATCAGTCATAGTCGTATTCCAAGTGTTAAATAAAAGAGTGTTGAGTCGAACAATGTGAGCTGTAAATAGGGTTATGCGAACCGCTGTTCATAGTCGGCGGCTTTAAAGCCCACCGAAATGTCACCCGCCTGATCCAGCAGAGGGCGCTTGATCAGCGTCGGCTGATCCAGAATCACGTCGACCACGGTGGTGTCGTTCAGCTGTGCTCTGGCGTTCTCGTCAAGACCTTTCCAGGTGGTACTGCGTTTATTGATCAGATTCTCCCAGCCGAGGGCTGAAACCCAATCTACAACTTGCTGGCGATCCAGTCCGTCTTTGCGGAAGTCGTGAAAGGTGTAGTCGACATTCGTCTGATCAAGCCATTTACGGGCTTTTTTCACGGTGTCGCAGTTACTGATGCCATAGAGCGTGGTCATGATTCTCTCTGTGTGTACAGGCCCTTCCTTTCACCGCTACAGAGGCAGAGAAGTAAAGGCTGGTTGGATGGCGGATTTAAAGGCGGCAAAGCATACCAAAAAGCGGCGATTGAATCATCCGGCAGGTTCTTGGGCTGGCAGGTGGGTTTCTGGACTAAAAAGTATATAACGGCTTTCTTTTGGCGCTTTTTCTTCTATGCTTGTATGTTGTGTCGTATAGAATGCGGCTGTTGACTAAAGTCTGCGGTCATTGACCGTAATTGATGTCAGCAGCAACCATGTTTGCAACCGTTCATTGAGAGTTCAAGAGTTCAAAAGGGAGTTTGGACATGTCTGATTCTACCAACCTGACCTACCGTGTGGTGTTTTGGGGCGATGTCGCTGCGGGGCAGTCCCGTCGGGATGTGGCGCTAAAATTTGCTCATCGGTTTCGTATCCGGGAAACCCGGCAGCTTAAGCGGATTTTCTCTGGTCGTTTAATGACGCTAAAGAAGGATTTGAGTGAGGCTGAAGCGCAGCGCTATTGTCGAGCCATTACCGATCTCGGGGCGAAATGCAGGATGGAGCGTGAAACCCACGCGCTTACCGGTGTGAATTGGGGAGGCGACAGCGACCAGCCCGAGCCGAAAAGACCCCGCCATACGGCGTCTATTCACTTCGATACGCTGGGGTTTGGAATTGAAGACTTTATTCAGGTTCAGGCGGATGCCGATAGCGCGCCTGACGAGGGTGCTATCGAGGGTTCCCGTAACCCTTTCGGCGCTCGTGAAGTGACCGAAACCGAGCACCCACCGGTGAAATACTACGACGGACGTCCAGTCCGATAGGTTATCTCAAGGCTTCTTGTCTGAAGCCTTTCATTTAAGCTTTTTCCTTCAGGGCTTTTTCGCTATCTTCGGGTGTTTGCGGGCGGGATAGCACGTCCTGCAAATCTCACAGACGGTGCCATCGCAACCGCGGGCGCTGCAATACTCTCGCCCGTAAAAGATAATTTGCAGGTGCAGCTTGTTCCAGCTTTCGGCGGGAAACAGGCGTTTCAGGTCTTTTTCCGTCTGCTGAACATTCTTGCCGTTGGTGAGTCCCCATCGCTGTGCCAGACGGTGAATGTGGGTGTCTACCGGGAAGGCCGGAACCCCAAAAGCTTGGGCCACCACCACGCTGGCAGTCTTGTGGCCGACACCGGGCAGCTTCTCCAGGGCTTCCATATCGTTTGGCACTTCACCGTTATGCTCTTCCACCAGCATCTGGGACAAGACCGAGATGGCTTTGGACTTTTGCGGTGATAGTCCGCAGGGGCGAATGATGGCCTGAATGTCCTCAACGGACTGCATGGCCATATCGAAGGGGTTGTCGGCCAGTTCCCACAGCGCGGGTGTGACCTGATTGACCCGCTCATCGGTACATTGGGCTGACAGCAATACGGCCACCAACAGGGTGTACGGATCTTTGTGATCCAGCGGCACCGGCGTTTCCGGATAGAGCTCTTCGAGGCGCTGGTGGATGTAGCTTACGCGCTCGGCCTTGAGCAGGTTTCTGGCAGGGATGGATGTGCTGGACATGACGTGCTCAGTTGCCCTGATGGTTAGTCACAAAGTGCTTGATGCGCTCGGCGGCTTCGACGCATTCATCCACGGTTGCCACCAAAGCCATGCGCACATGGTTTTCGCCGGGGTTGACCCCGTTGGCCTCGCGGGCGAT
Source organism: Pseudomaricurvus sp. (assembly GCF_965662505.1). Classification (NCBI taxonomy): domain Bacteria; kingdom Pseudomonadati; phylum Pseudomonadota; class Gammaproteobacteria; order Cellvibrionales; family Cellvibrionaceae; genus Pseudomaricurvus; species Pseudomaricurvus sp. The sequence continues at coordinate 15,825 of NZ_CBFIHX010000017.1, forward strand.
GTAGCGGCCAGGGAGAACGGTGATGTTTTGTTCGGCAAACAGTCGCTGGGCAAACTCCACATCGGTCATGTTGCCGGTCTTGGCCCAGAGGTAGAAGCTGGCATCGGGTCGTTCTACTTCCAGCGCGCCATCCAAAATTTTCAGAACGGCGTCGAATTTGGTGCGGTAGGCATCGCGATTGGCTTTGACGTGGGCTTCATCATTCCAGGCCGCGATGGAGGCCAGCTGATTGGTAACCGGCATGGCGCAGCCGTGATATGTGCGATACAGCAGGAATTTTTGCATGATGTCGGCATCACCGGCGACAAAGCCGGAGCGCAATCCCGGTAAGTTGGAGCGCTTGGAAAGCGAGTGGAAAACCATGCAGCGGCGGTAGTCATCCCGACCCAGTTCGGCGCAGGCTTGCAGCAAGCCGACCGGGGGCTGGTCTTCGTCAAAATAGAGTTCGGAGTAGCACTCGTCACTGGCAATGACGAAGTCGTATTGATCTGCCAGAGCGATCAGTTTTTTCAGTGTGTCTGTATCAATAACGGTGCCGGTGGGGTTGCCGGGGGAGCACAGGAACAGCAGTTGGCAGCGTTGCCAGACGTCGGCGGGTACAGCGTCGAAGTCAGGAAGATAGTCGTTTTCCCGGTCGCAATTGAGGAAATAAGGATCTGCACCGGCGAGAAACGCTGCGCCTTCGTAGATTTGATAAAACGGATTTGGGCTGACCACCAAGGGGTTTTGTGTGCGATCAATGACGGCCTGGGCAAAGGCAAACAGGGCTTCGCGAGTGCCATTGACGGGCAATACGTGGCGTTCGGCGTCGACACTGCCGCCGTTCAGTTTGAAGCGGCGTGTGAGCCACTGGGCGATGGTTTCGCGCAGTTCTGGCAGGCCTTTGGTTGAGGGGTAGTTCACTACCCGATCCAGATTGTCACTCAGTGACTGCAGCACAAAGGCGGGCGGCTCGTGCTTGGGCTCGCCAATGGACAGGGCGATATGAGCTTTGTCCGTGGGGGCGCTGACTTGCGCCTTGAGTGCATTCAGCTTTTCAAATGGGTAGGGCTGTAAACGGTCTAAATCGCGGTTCATGGGCTGTTCGGCCTTGTGTTTCGGGTGGAAGTTTCGGTCTGATTCAGTGAGGCTCTTTTTCAGTGAGACTTTTCTTCAGTGAGACTCTTCCACCTGTTGATCCAGTTGGGTACAAATTTCAGCTTGCAGTGTCTTGCACAGTTCGGGGTCGCTTAAAGGTTCGCCGTCCTCATCGGTAATGAAGAAGATATCCTCTACCCGCTCACCCAGTGTGGTGATTTTGGCGTTACTGAGCTGAATGTTGAATTGTAGGAAGATGCGCGCGATCAGAGCGAGCAGGCCTGGCCTGTCCGGTGAGATGACTTCCAAAATAGTGCTGTTGGTATTGATGTCGTTGCTGATGCTGGTGCGCGTGGGAATGGCAAAGCTTTTCAGGCGACGGGGGACCCGACGGCTGATGGTGTCGCTGTAGTCGTCCACTTGCGCGAGTTCCAGTTGCAGCTCTTTTTTGATGTGATCGCGGTATTTGGGGTCGTCTTTGATGGGCTGATTGTTTTCATCCAGCACGTAAAAGGTATCGATGGTGTAGCCGCCGCGCTCGGTATTGTGGATGCGCGCATCCTGAATCGACAGGTTGAGGTAGTCGAGGGTGGTGGCGACGGCGGCAAAGACATTGCTGCGGTCGCGGGTGCGAATAAAGATTTCGGTCGCGCCCTCGTATTTTCGGCTGGTGGTTTCCCTTACCAGAATCAAATCGTCGGTGCTGTTGTGATCAAGGATCGAGCTGCTTTGCCAGGCGATTTCCTTGGCGTTTTCACGCAGGAAATAGTCTTCATTGAGGTAGCTCCAGAGAGCTTCAACAGAATCCTTGGCGTAGCCATCTTCCAGCAGGAGTTGCAACGCCGTGTCCTGGGTTTCCGCAATCAGATCCTGACGGTCGATGGGGTTTTCCAGTCCGCGTCGCAGGGCGCGGCGGGTTTCGGAATACAGCTGGCGCATGAGGCTGGCGCGCCAGGTGGTCCACAGCGTGGGATTGGTGGCGTTAATGTCGGCGACTGTCAGTGCGTACAGATAATCCAGATGCAGCCGATCGCCCATTTCCGCTGCAAACTGATGAATAACATCGGGATCGGAAATGTCTTGTTTCTGTGAGACTGATGACATCAGCAGGTGTTTTTCCACCAGCCAGGATACCAGCCGCGCTTCGTGATTTTTCAGTCCGTGGCGAATGCAGAAATTTAAGGCATCCACTGCCCCCAGTTTTGAGTGATCGCCGCCGCGACCTTTGGCAATGTCGTGATATAGACCGGCCATGTACAGCAGTTCCGGTTTGGCTAGTTGCTGCATGCATTCATAAGCCACCGGGAATTTCTCCCGGCTTTCCGGATAGCGCAGCATGCGCAAGTTTTTGACTACGGACAGGGTGTGAGCATCGACGGTGTAGATGTGAAACAGGTCGTGCTGCATTTGCCCAATGATGTCGCCAAACTCTGGCAAATAACGTCCCAGAATGTTGTAGCGTTTCATGCGCTTCAGCTGGGTGACCAGGGCGTGTTCACAGTTCAGCAGGTCGACAAACAGCTTGGTATTGGTCGGGTCGTTGCGGAAGTTATCGTCAATCAGTTCACGGTGTTCGCGCAGCAGGCGTATGGTCTCCGGGCGCACGCCATTAATATTGGGGTTATTCCCCATAAGGACAAAAATTTCCAGCAGCGCTGAAGGTTCCTGCAAAAAGACGGCGTTGTGGGTAACTTCAATATAGTTGTCGCGTAGTTGGAAGCGGTCGTTGATGGGGGTGACGGTGGCCTGGTGGGAGGCGTTAAGCACCGCCTCATCAAGAAAGTTCAGCAAGACATCGTTAAGTTCGCCGAGCGACAGGACAACCCGATAATAGCGGTGCATAAATTGCTCCACCGCCAGACCGCTGTCGCAGTCCTGGTAGCCAAATTCTTTGGCCAGTTCCCGCTGGTGATCGAACAACAGGCGCTCTTCCGGGCGCTTGGCTATCTTGTGCAGGCCGTAGCGAACTTTCCAGAGGAATTCTTCACCGGACTGCAGCAGGGCGAATTCTTCCTCGGTGAAAAAATCCTTGCCCGCCAGTTGATTCAGAGTGCGCACCCCAAAATAGCGCTTGGCCACCCAGGCGATGGTCTGAATGTCCCGCAAGCCGCCAGGGGCGTTTTTAATATTGGGTTCAAGATTGTATTCGGTATTGTCGTACTTCTTGTGGCGGGCCTGTTGTTCTTCCTTTTTTGCCTGAAAGAACTCTTCAGCGGGCCACATGTTGTCTGGCTGGGTGAGTTTCTGCAGCTCCAGGCAGGGGCGGTAGCTGCCAACAATGGTGCGACATTCAAGCAAGTTAGTGACAACGGTGATGTCTTCTCGTGCGATCTCGGCGCACTGGGCCAGTGTGCGAACGCTGTGGCCGATATCCAGACCGATATCCCATAACAGCAGCAACAGGCTCTGGGCACTTTCCAAGTCTTCGGGGTGCTCCTGCTCCATCAATAGAAGTATGTCGATATCCGATTTGGGGTGCAGCTCTCCGCGTCCGTAACCGCCTACAGCAATCAGGCTGACCTGGTCGCTCCAGCTGAACTGGTACCAGGCGTAATGAAGGATGCAGTCTATGATCTGGGCACGCTCATAGATCAGGCTGCGAATGTCTTCCCCTTCTTCAAAGCGGGTGTCCAGTTGAACATTGGCGGCGTTGATGGCGTTTTTAAACAGGGGAATGATTTTGCCATTGGCCTGAGCCAGATCCTTCCGAAAACGGGATTGATCAAAGGAAAACAGCGGACGCTCAAAATAAGGGATTTCCATAAAAGGCTCTTAAGATTTGGTGCGCAATGACATCGAATTATGTGTGGTGATGCTGGGATTTGAGGCAGCCCCCGGGTGAGGGCTGTCTGGCCTGATGTTAAAGCCGTTCTTGTTCGGGCAGTACGGTTTAAAACGGCTCGTCCGGACGCTTGGTCAGTACTTCCACGCCATTGGAGGTGACTGCCAGCGTGTGTTCCCACTGGGCCGAGAGGCGCTTGTCTTTGGTTTCTACTGTCCAGCCATCTTTCAGCAGTTTGGTGGCGGCTTTGCCGGCATTGATCATGGGTTCGATGGTGAACGTCATGCCTTCTTTTAGTTCGAAGCCGGTGTTGGGCTTGCCGTAGTGCAGTACTTGCGGGTCTTCATGGAAGGTGTCACCAATGCCATGGCCACAGTATTCTCGCACGACGGAGTAGTAATTTTTCTCGGCGTGTTGTTGGATGGCGTGACCGATGTCGCCAAGGCGGCATCCGGGTCTAACCAGCTCAATACCCTTGTAGAGACATTCCTGAGTAATCTCGATCAGTCGCTGGGCGTGAGGGGCTGCCTCACCCACTGTATACATTTTACTGGTGTCGCCATACCAGCCTTCATAGATAACGGTGACGTCAATGTTGATTATGTCGCCGTTCTTCAGCACTTTCTTTTCGGACGGGATGCCGTGGCAGATGACGTGGTTGACCGAGGTGCAAACCGATTTGGGGAAGCCGTTGTAGTTCAGGCACGCCGGAATCGCTTTCTGCACGTTGACGATGTGCTCGTGGCAGAGGCGATCCAGTTCGGCGGTGGTGACGCCAGCAACAACGTGCTCACCAATCATCTCCAGCACCTCTGCGGCCATACGGCCAGCAACGCGCATTTTTTCAATCTGCTCGGGAGTTCTGATATTGACTGTCATAGATATCCAAAGGTTGTTCTGATAATAGCCGGGCGACCCGCCGCCGGTGGCTGGTGAGTCGGGGTAACAGCCCGCTTGATGGTCACGAAAGCCGCTATTGTAAACCAAGCGGGATATCTTCCATAGTCCACAGGTGGGGCGCAAAGTGATATGGGCTCAGTGGCAGAGCGATATGACCTGACTGTATGGAGACGGAGGGTCGCTCAATCTGTCGCGAAAGCCCGTGTTGAGGGGGTTTTGGCTTTCTTTGGTGTGGTGAATATGGTATAAAGCGCGCCCTGATGGCAAAGCAGCTCTTCGAGACTGGTTTGTCGTCAGGATAAACTACTTATATGAATGTCACACATATACCGGCACATCGTTCTGGGTGCTTCTTGTTTTTTCTTTGAAAATCAAGAGGTTGAGCGGTGGGGTATATGGAGGCTCAACCCAAGGAAACTCAGTTATGCCAAACGTAAGCATGCGCGATATGCTGCAAGCCGGTGTCCACTTCGGTCACCAAACCCGTTACTGGAACCCGAAAATGGGCCAGTACATCTTCGGCGCTCGCAACAAGATTCATATCATTAACCTGGAGCACACTGTTCCTGCGTTTAACGATGCTCTGCAAATTGTTCAGCAAATGGCCTCTCAAAAGAAGAAGGTCTTGTTTGTAGGTACCAAACGTGCCGCTTCCAAGATCATCAAAGAGCAGGCAGAGCGTTCAGGTCAGCCATTCGTTAGCCACCGCTGGTTGGGTGGTATGTTGACCAACTACAAAACCATCCGCGCTTCCATCCGTCGTTACCGTGAGCTGGACGCCCAGTCCGCCGATGGTACTTTCGACAAGCTGACCAAAAAAGAAGCCCTGATGCGCACCCGCATGAAAGACAAGCTGGAGCTGTCTATCGGTGGTATTAAAGATATGGGCGGCCTGCCTGACGCACTGTTCGTTGTTGATGTTGAGCACGAGCGTATTGCTATCCAGGAAGCCAACAAGCTGGGTATTCCAGTAATCGGTATCGTTGATACCAACAGTGATCCTGCCGGCATTGATTACGTTATTCCGGGTAACGACGATGCTATCCGTGCAGTTAAGCTGTACGTGACCGCCGTTGCTGATGCTTGTCTGGAAGGTGCTGCTAATGCGCAGAACGCTCCTAAAGCCGGTGAGTACGTAGAAGAGCAAAACGACCAGGCTGCAGCTGAGTAAGTCGCAGTTTGTCATATTGCCCGTTTAATGTGTTAAGCGGGCGGCAAAAAAGGGGGCGGGGCCCCCTTTTTTGGAATTGAATCGTCGAATTATCAAGAATTACTGAAAGAGGATATTGTCATGGCAGCTGTTTCTGCTTCTATGGTTAAAGAACTGCGTGAGCGTACCGGTCTCGGCATGATGGAGTGTAAAAAAGCTCTGAAAGAAGCCGACGGTAGCATCGATGTGGCTATTGAGAATCTGCGTAAGGCTTCTGGTCTGAAAGCTGAAAAGAAAGCCGGTCGTACGGCTGCTGACGGTGTTGTGGCAGTTAAAGTCGCTGAAGACGGTTCTTACGGTGTTGTGGTTGAAGTGAACTCCGAGACTGATTTTGCTGCTCGCGACGAAGGCTTCCTGGCGTTTGTAAATACAGCTGTTGAAGCTGCTTTTGCCGCCAAGAGTAACGATGTTGCGGCTCTGTTGGCAGATGGTCTGGAAGAAACCCGTCAGGCGCTGGTTCAGAAGATCGGTGAAAACATCGGTCTGCGTCGTGTAGAGGTTGTCGAAGGTGGTGTGTTGGGTGCTTACGTACACTCCAACAACCGTATCGCGGTTATTGCTCAGCTGGAAGGTGGTTCTGAGGAAGTGGCAAAAGACGTGGCTATGCACGTTGCTGCGGTTAACCCTCGCGTTGTAAATACTGCTGACATGCCTGAAGAAGAAGTGAACAAAGAAAAAGACATCATCAAGGCTCAGCCTGATATGGAAGGCAAGCCAGAGAATATTGTTGAAAAGATGATGGTTGGTCGTATCAACAAGTTCCTGAAAGAAAACAGCCTGACTGAGCAGCCGTTTGTGAAAAACCCTGAAGTTACTGTGGGTCAGTTGGCTAAAGATGCAAGTGCTACCATCACCAGCTTTGTGCGTTTCGAAGTGGGTGAAGGTATCCAGGTTGAAGAAGCTGACTTCGCTGCAGAGGTTGCTGCCCAGGTTGCTGCCAGCAAGCAGTAAGCTGACGGCCAGGGCTGCTTTATGATGCTGTGTTGTATCATGAGGCTATTAAAAAGGCGGGGGTGATACCTCCGCCTTTTTGCTGTTACACTTTCTGGAATTTATGCGAGCGTTGGTTCGGAGGATAGTTATCCCGGCTGGCGCTCAGCTGCATGCCTGTGAGTGGCGTGCACCAACTTTAACCTCTTAAGCTAACCCTATGTCGGAGATGGCGTTGATGGCGATGAACCCTGGGCGGGACAAGAAATACAAGCGTATTCTGTTGAAGTTAAGTGGTGAGGAGTTGATGGGGGCTGAGGGGTTCGGAATTGACCCCAAAGTTCTGGATAAAATGGCTCTTGAGATCGGACAGTTGGTCGGTATCGGAGTTCAGGTTGGGCTGGTTATTGGTGGTGGCAACCTGTTTCGCGGTGCCGCTCTGAGCAAAGCCGGTCTGGATCGGGTCACTGGTGACCATATGGGCATGCTGGCGACCGTTATGAATGCACTGGCGATGCGCGATGCGCTGGAGCGCAGCAATATTTCTTCCCGGGTGATGTCTGCTATCCCCATGAGTGGGGTTGTTGACCACTACGATCGCCGTAAAGCGCTGCGCTTTCTGGAGCAGGGCGAGGTCGTTATTTTCTCCGCCGGTACCGGCAATCCTTTCTTTACCACAGATTCGGCTGCTTGCCTGCGTGGCATTGAGGTTGAGGCCGATATCGTGCTGAAGGCCACCAAGGTAGATGGTGTCTACAGCGCTGACCCGATGAAAGATCCCTCGGCTACCCGCTATGAACGTCTGACCTATGATGAAGTTCTCGATAAAAAGCTGGGTGTCATGGATCTGACCGCCATTTGCCTGTGTCGTGAGCAGGATATGCCATTGCGGGTTTTCCGAATGGACAAGCCGGGCGCGCTGCTTAAAATTGTCAAAGGCGAAAACGAAGGTACCCTGATCGAAGAGGCTGTGCCAGTCAGCTAACCGATGAGTGTGTCGGTTGTATTGGGTATAATCAGGTAATAAATCAGTAAGTTTCAGAGGATGCGAGAGCATGATCGAAGATATTAAAAAAGATGCGCAAGAGCGTATGGGCAAAGCTGTTGATGCTTTGGGCAACAATTTCAACAAGATTCGTACGGGTCGTGCTCACCCGAGTATTCTGGATGGCGTCACTGTCAATTATTACGGTGCAGATACTCCTCTGTCTCAAGTGGCTAATATTTCCGTGCTGGATGCCCGTACTCTCTCGGTCAGCCCGTGGGAAAAGCAAATGACGCCCGAAATCGAAAAAGCCATCATGAAGTCCAGCCTGGGACTGAACCCAGTGACTACGGGCGACTTGATGCGCATTCCTATGCCACCTCTGACTGAAGAAACCCGTAAGGGCTACATTAAGCAGGCTCGCGGTGAGGCGGAAAATGCTCGCGTCTCAATTCGTAATATTCGTCGTGACGCGCTGGGTGACGTGAAGGATCTGCTGAAAGAGAAAGAAATCAGCGAAGACGATGATCGTCGTGCGCAGGATGATATACAGAAGATTACCGACAAGTTTGTGGCTCAGGTTGATACCGCTCTGGCTACAAAAGAAAAGGATCTGATGGAAATCTGATTCTGGCAGTCTGTTTCGGGCGGCCCACTCCTGTTTTGGCAGGGTGGGCCGTTTTGGGTTTACAGGGATGGTATTGCTGGCAGTTAATAACAACGAAAATGGTCTGAGGGCGAGCAGTGGCGGTGATTTCTCTATTGTGTCGCTTGCATTACCGCTGTCTCAGGGTAGGATTACCCCCTTTGCAGATTGACGGGTCGGGAGTTGGGAGTGAGTGGTAACGCATTGCGCCATATAGCCATCATTATGGATGGTAATAACCGCTGGGCAAAGCAGCAGGGCAAGCCCGGTCCGCAAGGGCATAAGGCGGGTGTTGAAAAGATCCGCGAAGTGATGGAATCCTGCCGTCGTCATGATATTGAAGTGTTGACTCTATTCGCCTTCAGTTCCGAAAACTGGAAGCGCCCGCCCCTGGAAGTGGAAGCTTTAATGACCCTGTTTCTCAGCTATCTCAAGCGAGAAGCGAAGAAGCTAAATAAAGAAGGGGTTAAGTTGAAAGTGATCGGTCGTCGTGACCGGTTTAGCCCTAAAATTCAGAAGGCCATAGCCGAAGCTGAGTCCCTGGCGCAGGAAGGTGCCACTACTCTGGTGATCGCTGCAGACTACGGCGGTCAGTGGGATATGGCCAATGCCGCCCGGCAACTGGCTGAAAAGGTCGCCGCAGGCGAAATGACCCCCGATGAAATCACCACTGACAGCATTCAGGACCATATCAGTATGTCCGATTTGCCGGCACCGGATCTGTTGATTCGCACCGGCGGTGAGCATCGTATCAGTAACTTCCTCTTGTGGCAGGCCGCTTACAGCGAGCTGTATTTCTGCGATCTCTATTGGCCTGATTTTGACGCCAAAGCACTGGATGACGCCGTCGCTGACTTTCATCAACGTCAGCGCCGTTTTGGCAAGACGTCTGAGCAGGTGTTGAAACAGGGAGAGGCGAGTGCTTAAGCAGCGAGTCATTACCGCAATCGGATTGGCCCTGCTGTTTTTGGGTGTTTTGTTTTTTCTCTCGATCACGGGTTTTGCTTTGGCTATCGCCGCCGTTGTGCTGCTGGCAGCATGGGAATGGGGCAATATGGTCGGTCTTAAAGCTCAGTGGCAACGGGTTGCCTACGCCCTTGGCGTGGCGGGCGCGATGGCGCTGGCTGGCGGGTATACAGAGTTTTTAGCGGGCGATGTTCTGAATGAGGCATCGGTGCGGACGGTATTATTGGTCGCATGCACCTGGTGGGCGGTGGCGTTGTTGTGGGTGCAAGGATACCCTTCCAGTTCGGTGCTGTGGGCGCACCCTGTCGTTAAAATCCTGATGGGTTTTCTGGTGCTTGTGCCAACCTGGCTGTCGCTGGTTTTCCTGCGCAGTGAGCCTTCAGGGGAATGGCTGATCCTGTTGGTGGTTCTGGTGGTTGTCTGTGCCGATATTGGCGCCTATTTCAGCGGCAAAACCTTTGGTAAGCGCAAGTTGGCTCCCGAAGTCAGCCCCGGCAAGTCCTGGGAAGGCTTTTGGGGTGGCTTTATCTGTTGCTTGTTGCTGGCGTTGATTGTGGGCTTTACCTTTGGCGGTGGCTGGATGCTGCTGGCGGTGATCGCGCCGACCGCCCTGGCATCGGTGCTGGGCGATCTGTTGGAAAGCATGGTGAAGCGCCAGCGCGGTCTGAAAGACAGCAGTCAGCTGCTGCCCGGCCATGGGGGTATTCTGGATCGCGTGGACAGCATCACCGCGGCAGCCCCGGTATTCGCTCTGGCCGTTTTGTTGAGTGGCTGGCAAGTGCAGTGAGCGCATGATTCTACCTGCTCTGACTGGCGATAATTACCGAGAGATTCTTTTTTGATGAAGCAAAACTTAACCGTCCTCGGGTCTACGGGCTCTATTGGGGTCAGCACGCTGGATGTCGTGTCTCGTCATCCTGAGCGCTATAGCGTCTATGCCCTGACGGCCAATACTCAGGCTGAAAATCTTGCGGAGCAATGCCTTCGCTATCACCCGCGGTTCGCAGTTATGCGCGATGAACAAGCGGCTGAGCAGCTGGAAGGCCTCCTGCGCGCAGCGCAATGCGAGACTGAGGTCTTGGCTGGAGAGTCTGGCCTGGTGCAGGTTTCGGCCGCGGCCGAGGTGGATGTACTGATGGCCGCCATTGTTGGCTCTGCGGGACTGGAGCCGACGCTGGCGGGCGTCCAGGCCGGAAAAAAAGTGTTGCTGGCGAATAAAGAGTCGCTGGTCATGGCCGGGGGCCTGTTTATGGCCGCCGTCCGAGACTCCGGAGCTACCCTGTTACCCATCGACAGTGAGCACAATGCCATTTTCCAGTGCCTGCCAATGAGCTATCAAGGCATTGAGGCGGCGGGCATTCGTCGCATCCTGTTGACGGGGTCCGGAGGGCCTTTTCGCGAAACCCCGCTTGCTGACTTAACTTCTGTGACCCCGGATCAGGCCTGCGCGCATCCAAACTGGTCGATGGGGCGGAAAATCTCGGTGGATTCCGCCACCATGATGAACAAAGGGCTCGAGTTTGTGGAAGCCTGCTGGCTGTTTGATGCCAAGCCGGAGCAAATCGAGATCGTGGTGCACCCTCAAAGCGTCATCCATTCGATGGTAGAGTACAGCGATGGCTCGGTACTGGCGCAGATGGGCAACCCCGATATGCGTACACCCATTGCACATGCATTAGCGTGGCCGGAGCGTATTGAATCCGGTGTGGCCAGTCTGGACTTTATGGCAACCTCGCGACTCGATTTTGAGGCTCCGAGTTTTGAGCGTTTCCCGGGACTGCGCCTGTCCATAGAGGCCGCTAAGGCGGGCGGCATCATGCCTGCGGTCCTCAATGCGGCCAATGAGGTTGCTGTGGAGGCTTTTTTGGATGATCGGGCCGGTTTTACCGATATCCCGCGGGTTATTGAATCGGTACTCGAGAAAACCAGCCAGTTCGAACCCAACGATCTGGCTGTGGTCAAAGAGGCCGATACGCAGGCGCGTGAATTAGCTTCGGCATTGATCCGTTCGCTTTAGTTGTTTTTCTGCAATATTGAGATGGGGCAGAGCTGGCTCCCCGCTAGCGGGCGGGATAAACTGGGCGCTGAACTGAATGGTTTGAACGCTGAATTTGATGTCGTATGGATGAGGTGCTGGCGAAGGCTGCACGGCGACCTGAGTAGAGGTTTTACTGGTGGATAATATTCTGACAATCGTGTGGTTTCTGGTCGCCCTTGGCGTACTGGTGACGTTTCACGAATTTGGCCACTTTTATGTGGCGCGCCGCTGTGGCGTGAAAGTTCTGCGCTTTTCCGTCGGCTTCGGCAAGCCGTTATACACCTGGCGAGGCAAAACCGGCACCGAGTACACCCTGGCCTGGATCCCGCTGGGTGGTTTCGTAAAAATGTTGGATGAGCGTGAAGGCGAGGTGCCTGAAGAGCAGTTGGAGCAGGCCTTCAATCGCAAGAGTGTCTGGCAGCGTATGGCTATTGTGGTGGCGGGGCCGCTGGCCAATTTCATTCTCGCGGTTCTGTTGTTCTGGGTTATGTTGATGCCAGGAACTACCGATATCGCGCCCGTTATCGGCAAAGTCGAAGCGAATTCAGTTGCCGCGGAAGCCGGATTGGAATCGGGTCAGGAGATACTCTCCGTCGATGGTCAGAGGATCAATACCTGGCAGGATCTGACACGTCAGTTGATGCGCCGTCTGGGTGAGTCCGGCACCATCACGTTTACCGCCAAGTATCAGAACTCCAGCCTCGAATACCAGTCGGAAGCGACTCTGGATAAATGGTTGCAGGGTGAAGAAGAGCCCGATCCTACGCAGGGGCTGGGTATAACCTTGTGGCAGCCGCCGTTTGACGCGTTGCTGGAGCAGGTGATGCCAGACAGTCCAGCGGAAGCAGCCGGTTTGCAAGCCGGAGATTTGCTGTTGGCGGCAGATGGTCAGGCGCTGGATGGCTGGAAAGGGCTGGTGGAATATGTTCGGGCGCGCCCGGGTGGCACCATGCAGCTTGAATATGAGCGCGACGGAGAGCTGCAATCCACCACCCTGACCGCGCGTTCTGTCGAGGCTGAAAACGGTCGTCAAGTGGGCCAAATCGGAGTAATGCCGGTGCGTCCCACATGGCCTGAGTCCATGTTACGCAAGCAGGAGTATTCCCTGGCCGGAGGTTTTGTTAAGGCGGTTCATAAAACCTGGGAAACTTCTGGCTTTGTTTTGTTGTCTCTTAAGAAGTTGATTCTTGGGGAAATTTCCACGAAAAACTTGAGTGGGCCCATCACCATTGCTAAAGTGGCGGGCGCCTCAGCCAAAGCCGGCATGAGCTATTATGTAGGCTTTTTGGCGCTATTGAGTATCAGTCTGGGTGTTTTTAATCTATTGCCGATTCCGGTGTTGGATGGGGGGCATCTCTTTTACTACCTGATTGAGGCGGTAAAAGGCAGTCCGGTACCCGAAAAAGTGCAAATGGCCGGATACCAGGTTGGTCTGGTGATGGTTATGGGGTTGATGGTTCTGGCTCTCTACAACGATGTTATGCGTCTTTGACGGTATGTCTGTTTGAATGAATGTCAGAGCCCTTGATTCAGTGACTTTACAGTTTTGAGCTTCAGCCTGCTTGGTGGGGGAGTTCCTGTTGTGTCGTTATGTGTATCGCGGGATGCTTTTTGCCCGTGAATAGTGGTTTATTGCTTACACACAGGAAAATCACTCAGGCAGGTCGGTGTGAATTGCCCGCTAACCTATTGTCGAACAATAAAACTAGAACTCAGTATATGATGCGTTTTCGCCTACTTTTTATCAGTCTTATCCTTTTACCTCTCACTGTCTTCGCCCAAAGTTTCAGGGTTAATGATATTCGCCTGGAGGGACTGCAGCGCGTCTCGGCCGGGACAGTCTTTGCGGCGTTACCCGTCCAGATTGGTGAAACCATGGACTCAGTGGCTATTCGGGATGCCACCAGAGCACTGTTCCGCACTGGATTCTTTGAAGATATCCAGATGGGACGTGATGGCAATGTACTGGTCATTACAGTCGAAGAGCGTCCAGCCATCAGCGAGATTGAGATTGATGGTAACAAAGCCATCAAAACTGAAGATCTGATGAAGGGAATGAATGACAACGGGTTGTCCGAAGGTCAGATTTTCAAGCAGGCGACACTGGAAGGGCTGACTCAAGAACTGGAGCGTCAGTATGTCGCTCAGGGTCGCTACAGTGCGACGGTTGATGCGCAGGTGATTGAGCTGCCTCGCAACCAGGTGAAATTAAAAATTGATGTGGATGAAGGCTCTGTCGCCTCCATCAAGCACATCAATGTTGTGGGTAACAAAGCCTTTAGCGATGAAGAGCTGGGCGACTTGTTTGAACTGAAAACTACAGGCTGGCTGTCCTGGCTCAACAGTAATGACCGCTATTCCAAAGAAAAGCTGACCGGTGATTTGGAGCGTTTGGAGTCTTACTACCTCGACCGTGGTTATTTGAAATTTAGCATTGATTCCACACAAGTTTCTTTGAGCCCTGATAAAGAAGCGGTTTATATCACCGCGAATATTACGGAAGGCGATATCTATACCGTCAGTGACGTAGAGCTGGCGGGTGATCCGGTCGTGCCGGAAGAACAGGTCAAACGTCTGTTCCTGCTTCGTAAAGGACAAACCTTTTCTCAAGTATTGATGACCACCACTTCGGATTACATTACCCGTCGTCTGGGCAACGAAGGTTATACTTTTGCTGAAGTTCGCGGCATTCCTGAACTGAATGAAGAAGACAGCACAGTAAAAGTGACCTTCTTTATGGATCCGGGTAAGCGCGCTTATGTGCGTCGTATCAATTTCCGCGGTAATACCAAAACGTCAGATGAAGTCTTGCGTCGTGAAATGCGCCAGATGGAAGGTGGCTCTGCGTCTACTGCCCGTATCGAATCCTCCAAGGTTCGTTTGGAGCGTCTGGGCTTCTTTAAAGAAGTGACGGTTGATACCAAAGAAGTACCGGGAACCTCTGATCAGGTTGATGTGGATTACACCGTAGAAGAGCAGCCGTCCGGCAGCATCGGCGCCAGTCTGGGTTTTGCTCAGGGTTCGGGTCTGGTTCTGGGTGCCAACATTCAGCAAAACAACTGGTTCGGTAGTGGTAAGCAAGTTGGCTTTAATGTCAGTACGTCTACTTACCAGACCGTATACAGCTTTAATTACACCGACCCATATTTTACACCGGATGGTGTGAGTCGTGGTTTCAACGTGTTCTACCGCGAGCGGGATTTTGAAGAGGTTAACGTATCCAGCTATACCACGGACTCTTTCGGCGGGTCGATGAACTTTGGTTATCCGATCTCAGAGACTGAGCGTCTCAACTTCGGGCTGGGTTTCACCAATATTTCTATCGAAACCGGCGATTATGCGGCGAAAGAAATTATCGGTTCTCCACGCTTGTTTGAAGATGATTTTTATCAGCAGGACTATATCGACGAATCAGTCTATCAGGGGCTGAGCAGTAGTCTGGTTGGTCCTACCGATCCGATTTTTCCTGTGACGGACTCTGAATTGGTGGCGTCTCCAGATGGTTGGATCGATGAAAACGGCGATGATTTCAATATCTTCAATGTGAATGCCAGCTGGCGCCAATCGACACTGAACCGTGGGCGACTCGCAACTCGAGGTTCTTCACAGTCTCTGTCTGTGGAGCTGAGTCTCCCTGGTGGTGATTTGGAGTACTACAAATTCACCTACTCGGGTCAGTACTTCCAGCCACTGACCAAAAGTCTGACCCTGCGTCTGCGCACCAAGTTGGGTTATGCTGACTCTTACGGGGACACCACAGAGTTACCATTCTTTGAGAACTTCTACGCCGGTGGCTTTGGTTCTGTGCGTGGCTTCAAGCGTAATACCCTTGGGCCTCGTGCGACTCCGGCAGAAATCTACAGAACAGCTGCTTATGACAATAACGGCGACGGCGATGTTGATTCCTTTATTTACCGTAGAGGCTCCGACGGCAAGTTGATTACCCAGACTCTGGATGACGATGACGATCCATTCGGTGGTAATATCCTGATTGAAGGTAGTGCAGAGATTCTGTTCCCAATGCCATTTATTAAGGATCAGCGTTCTTTGCAGTCGGCGTTCTTCATTGATGCAGGTAACGTGTTTGATACCAGTTGTGGCGAAGGTCAGCTCAACTGCTTCAAACCGGATCTTGGCCAGCTGAGTGTGGCTGCCGGTGTAGGTGTGACGTGGATTACCGGGTTTGGTCCATTGACCTTCAGTATTGCCAAAGCCCTGAAAGAAAATGAATACGACGATACCGAGTTCTTCCAGTTCTCACTGGGTACCGCCTTCTAAGTATTATCAATGTGTACCAGGGCCGTTTGAGCGTTTTTCACAATTAATTCAGTAGCCAGCGGCCATATTTAAGTTAAAGAACATCAAGGGAGTCACAACGTGAGCCATATTATGAAGAAGTTTTCCATTGTCCTGATCGCGGTCATGTTTTCCGCGTTTGCCACAGCAGAGGGCAAGGTTGCCGTATTTAACATGCAGGCGGCTATCGTGAACACCGACATGGCCAAGAAACGGTTGCAGTCACTGGATGCCAATCCGGACTTTGCTGCGATGAAAGCCAAGTTTGAAAGTCTGCGCTCTGATCTGGTCAGCATGGAGAAAGATGCGCAGACCAATGGCATGACCTGGACTGCGCAGCAAAAGGCAGAACAGCGTAAAAAAGCAGAGTACAAAAGCGCTGATTTGAAACTGGCCGCCGAGAAGCTGAAAGCCGAGCGCAACGAAGTGTTGCAACAAATCATGCAGCAAATGGCTCCCAAGGCGAAAGAAGCTCTGGAATCTATCGTAAAATCCGGCGATTACAGTTTGGTGCTGGATAGCAGTGTCGCCTACTGGGCTGACAAAGGTTATGACATTACGCCTGACGTGACTAAAAGACTGAATAAGTAATGCCGCTAAGCCCGTTTATGTACTTTTTACATGGCGGGCTTTGATTTCTCTCCCCTCTGTCATATTGCAGCGCCCCTGCTGAGAGCTGATTGTTTGGCTTGATGACTCCGTTACGGTCTCCTCTAGTCGTTCGCAGTGCACATTATTGACAGCATAAATTAAAAGGCCCGCTCTGATTGGTGCATATTCCGGCGGAGCTTGTTAACATTCCCCCCAACTTTCAAATCGCCTATCCAGCGGGATACCCATGACTTCGAATCGTGTATGGACCTTACGGGCTTTGGCTGACTTGATAGGCGCTGAGCTGCAGGGTGATGAGAGCTGCGAAATTGCAGGTCTTAATACATTACAGAGTGCGGGTTCGGGCGAATTGGCATTTCTGGCTAATTCCGCTTATCAAAAGCATCTACAGATCACATCTGCCACAGCCGTGATTTTAAAGCCTGATATGGCCTCGGCCTTTAGTGGCAACAAGCTATTATTGGATAATCCCTACCTGGGATATGCAAAGCTGACTTCGTTGTTCGATCCTGCGCCGGTAGCTGAGCAGGGTGTGCATCCGACGGCATTTGTTGACCCTACCGCAGAGTTGGGTTCTGGGGTCAGTGTGGGGCCCAATGCCAGCGTGGGAGCTGATGTAATCCTGGCCGATGATGTTGTTGTCGGGGCTGGTTGTGTGATTGGTGACAATACCAGTATCGGTCGCGGGTCTCGTTTACACGCCAATGTAAGCGTTTATCACGGCGTGACAGTAGGAGCTGACACCACGCTTCACAGTGGCAGTGTGATCGGAGCAGATGGTTTTGGTTTTGCGCCTGGGGCAGAAGGCTGGGTAAAGATACATCAGCTAGGAGGCGTTACCATCGGTGATCGGGTTGAGGTTGGAGCCTGTACGACCATTGATCGGGGAGCGCTTGATGATACTGTGATTGCTGATGGTGTGATTATTGATAATCTGGTCCAGGTCGCTCATAACGTCAAAATTGGCGAAAATACCGCTATAGCTGGCTGTACTGGTATTGCAGGCAGTGCCACGATTGGACGAAACTGCACTATTGGCGGGGCCTCATGCATTAAAGGTCATCTCACCATTGTGGATGGTGTCAATATCAGTGCGACCTCCTTTGTAAACAAGTCAATTTTGGAACCCGGTTCCTTTTCGTCGGGGACGGTGGCAACCGCCACCAAAACCTGGCGAAAGAATGCCGTTCGGTTTGGGCAGCTTGATCAGATGGCGGGCCGTCTGACTGCTTTGGAAAAAGTGTTTGCTTCGCATAACGAAGACAAGCAGTAATATTTAGGACGAGACCCATGATGGATGTCAGAGAAATTCGCGAGTATTTACCGCATCGCTACCCGTTTTTGTTAGTAGATCGTGTTGTTGAGTTGGTTGAAGGTGATGTGATCCATGCCTACAAAAACGTCTCAGTGAACGAAGATGTATTTAATGGTCATTTCCCACAGGCTCCCATTTTTCCGGGTGTGATGATCGTCGAGGCGATGGCTCAGGCTGCGGGCATTCTCGGGTTTAAAACCTTGGGCAAAAAGCCAGCAGATGGTTCAATTTATTTGTTTGCCGGAGCTGATAATGTGCGCTTTAAGCGTCAGGTTATTCCCGGTGACAGGCTGGATCTGGAAGCCAAAGTGGTATCTGAACGCCGTGGTATCTGGAAGTTTGAGTGTCGTGCTACAGTAGAAGGCACTCTGGCTGCATCAGCAACCATTCTGTGCGCTGATCGCGTCGTATAGCAGAGCTGTGTAAGGCTTTGTGGAAATTGGGCGCTGCAAAAGGAACCTCCATTGATTGATCCAAGAGCTATTATAGATCCTTCAGCCAGACTGGCAGATGATGTCAGTGTTGGTCCGTGGTCTGTTATTGGTCCTGACGTTGAACTTGGCCCGGGCACCATAGTTGAGTCCCATGTGATTATCAAAGGGCCAACCCGCATTGGTAGCAATAACCATATCTTTCAGTTTTCCTCCGTGGGCGAGGCGACCCCTGACCTGAAGTACAAGGGCGAAGAAACTCGTCTGGTGATTGGTGATAACAACGTTATCCGCGAAGGGGTTACCATTCACCGTGGCACGGTGCAGGATCGCAGTGAAACCACGATCGGCAATGACAATCTGATCATGGCGTATGTCCATGTCGGGCACGACAGTGTTATCGGCAATCATTGTATTCTTGTCAACAATGCCGCGCTGGCGGGACACGTGCACATTGGTGATTGGGCTATCCTCGGTGGCTATACACTGGTTCACCAGTTTTGCAGTATAGGTGAACACTGCTTTACCGGTATGGGCAGCGCTATTGGTAAGGATGTACCCGCTTACGTCATGGTAACGGGCAGTCCGGCAGCCGCAAAAAGCATCAACTCAGAGGGGCTGCGTCGCCGCGGATTCACCAAAGATGAAATCGCGGTAATCAACAAGTGCTTTAAGCTGGTTTATCGCCGTGGCCTCACGGTTGATGAAGCTCTGCAAGAGCTGGAACAGCTGGCGGTGAATTGTGAGCCGGTTAATTTACTGATCGAATCACTGCAGGGCTCTACCCGCGGTATTGTGCGGTAGTAACTGCTGGCCAGAGTCTAATCGTAGGCTCTGGCGACGTTATCAATGACGTTTATATTCCATAGCTTTACACTCCCCAAATAACTCCCTATGAGCAGAACCCCTGGATGAGCAAAATCTCTGGCGCTACCGCATCTCCACTGGTTGATGGACCTGTCCGCATTGGCATTGTGGTGGGTGAGGCTTCTGGCGATATTTTGGGAGCCGGTTTGATGGCAGCTTTACGTCGACGTTACCCCAATGCGATTTTTGAAGGCATTGGCGGAGAGCGGATGTTGGCTGCAGGCTTCAACAGTTTTTTCCCCCAGGATCGGCTTGCGGTCATGGGGTTGGTGGAACCGCTTAAGCGCTTGCCGGAGCTGTTGCGCATTCGTAAGTCTGTGATTAATCATTTTATTGATAATCCTCCGGATGTGTTTATCGGGATCGACTCGCCTGACTTCAATCTGACTATTGAAGAAAAGCTTAAAGCGCAAGGCATCAAAACAGTACATTACGTCAGCCCTTCCGTGTGGGCCTGGCGGCAAAAGCGCATCGTAAAAATTGCCCGTGCTGTGGACTTGATGTTGACGTTGTTGCCTTTCGAGGCGAGCTTTTATGAGCAGCATCAGGTACCGGTATGTTTTGTGGGCCATCCATTGGCTGATGAGATCCCACTGCAGCCGGATCAGCCCGGCGCTCGGAAACAGCTGGACATTGCTCCGGATGCGAAAGTGATGGCTTTGATGCCTGGCAGTCGCGGAGGCGAAGTGAAGTTGTTGGGGCCGGTATTCTGGCAGACGGCACGATGGTGTTTACAGCAGGATCCATCGCTGCAGTTTATTGTGCCGGCAGCCAACTCCCAGCGCCGAGAGCAAATAGAGTTACAGCTGTCTGAGCTGGATAAATTACCTATCACAGTGGTGGATGGACAGTCCCATACGGTGATGGCGGCGTCCGATTGTGTTCTGATGGCCTCGGGAACCACTACACTGGAAGCGATGCTGTTGAAGCGTCCGATGGTGGTTGCCTACAAGTTTGCCTGGTTGTCCTATGTGATACTGAAGCGGTTGGTGAAAAGCCCGTATTTTTCTCTGCCCAATTTGTTGGCTGAAAAAATGCTGGTACCTGAGATTCTTCAGGATGATGTCACGCCTGAAACGCTGGGTCAGTCTATGATGAAATACTTCGCTGACCCGCAGCAAACTGAAGAACTGCAGCAACAGTTTACCGATATTCATCAGCGTATTCGCTGCGATGCCAGTGAGCGCGCGGCTGGCGCTATTCAGGCGTTAATCGCCCCTTAGCCGATCGACCTCTAAATCACATTCAGGAATGACTATGGAACCGTTTATCAGCTGTTATACCGGCCTGTTGGGCGCTGGCGTGGATGAAGTCGGGCGTGGCCCGCTAGCGGGCGATGTGGTGACGGCAGCAGTCATTCTCGATCCGGAGAATCCCATCGAAGGACTGAATGACTCGAAAAAACTGACCGAGAAAAAACGGGACAGGCTGTTTGACGAGATTCAGCAGAAAGCGAAGAGCTTTTGCATTGCCCGCGCCAGTGTGGCGGAGATCGATGAGTTGAATATACTGCAGGCCAGTCTCTTGGCGATGAAGCGTGCGGTAGAAGGCTTGCCGATTCAACCTGAACACGTTTGGGTGGATGGCAATAAGATCCCTCGCTGGAGTTACGAGGCCGAAGCGGTCGTCAAGGGCGACAGCCGTGTGGCCGCCATCAGTGCGGCATCAATCTTGGCGAAAGTGACTCGTGACCGGGAAATGGTAGCTTTTGATGGTATCTACCCTGGCTACGGATTCGCAGGGCATAAAGGCTATCCGACCAAGGTTCATATGGAAGCGGTTGATCGATTGGGGGTGACTCCGATACACCGGACGTCCTTTGGGCCCATTAAGGCCAAATTGGAACAATTGGCTCTGTTTTAAAAGTTTTAGCTTGCGGATTCGCCGTTAAAACGGTGTATTCTTGTGCCAGTCGAGTCGCCGAACGGCTCATCAGTGACGTTATTAAGCAGACCGTCAAGTTTATCCAGGGGAGGTTTTCGTATGGCAGGGACTAAAGTGTTAATCAGTAATATCGAAGTGGTACCGGGTAAGCGGATCACTCAACATCTCGGTCTGGTTCAGGGCAGCACCGTACGGGCAAAACACGCCGGTAAAGACATCATGGCAGGCTTCAAGAATATCTTTGGTGGCGAGCTGAAAAGTTACACCGATCTGTTGCAGGAATCCCGTCAGGAAGCGATTGATCGTCTGACTGAACAGGCAGAACATCTCGGTGCCAATGCGGTGATTAATGTGCGTTTTGCCACTTCGACCATTGCCGCGGGCGCCTCCGAAATTTTGGCGTACGGCACAGCCGTGGTGCTGGAGGATCGCTGATGGGAGCCCTTATTCAGCTGGGAGTGTTTGTCTCTTTGCTGTTGTGTGGTTATGTCTTCGGTCGCTTTGCGGAACGCAGACACTACAACAGTATATGTCAGCGGGAAGATGAGCTACGCCATATTGTGGTGACGACTGAGCGGATGCCCGAGCCTGAGTTGATGCGCTATCGATTCAATCTGGTCAGCGGCAACGTGGTGATTTCAGTGGATTATTTCAAGGTGGTCGCGGCGGGTCTGCGCAGTCTGGTTGGCGGTCGTATCAGCTCCTACGAATCCTTGCTGGATCGCGCACGTCGCGAAGCGCTGTTACGCATGCAGGCCCAAGCCCATGAGCAGAATGCAGAAATGGTCATCAATACCCGATTTGAGACCAGCCGAGTCTCCGGTAACGCGGGGAAGGGAATTGGTTCCATGGAGGTTCTGGCTTACGGAACGGCCCTGATACCGCCTTCTTCTGCAAGCTAAACTGTCCGTCACCCACCGCGTTCAACATTGAGGAGCGTCGATTTGGCCAGCAGGCTGCGCAGCAATCCCAAATTTCCTGAAGGGATTAACCGCTCCAATGAGCATCCGCTGAAAGAGTTTGCGTGGCTGTTGGCAGGCGTCACCGTTGCACTGATGATTGCGGTATTTACCCTCAGCTTGTTGGTCGGATGGTTGGCGCCATCCATTCCCTTCCGTTGGGAGCAGCAATTGACAGGTTGGTATGAGCAATCGCAAAACGAATCTATTTCTCAAGACTCCACCCACGGAGCGTCACCGCTGCTGGATGGCGCCGAGCAGGCCATAGAGGAGCTGGGAGCCACTCTTGTCGCGACTCAAATGGCTGTTGACGGGGCGGTGGATGATGAAATTCAGTACCACTTCCATCTGTTGTCAGACCCGAGTCCGAATGCCTTTGCCACGCTGGGCGGCCATATCTTTGTCACCACTGGATTGCTTCATCAGGTACACAGTGAAAACGCACTGGCGATGGTGATGGCCCATGAGATGGCTCACATTTCAGCGCGTCATCCTGTGCAGGCGCTCAGCCGCGGAGCTCTGTTGCAATTTCTGATGTTGATGATTGTTGGAGGGCAGGGGGCCGATGCGGTTTCCGGGGTTCTTGGGCAGGCGGGGCTGCTGACCGTCCTTAGCTTCAATCGCGATATGGAGCGGGAAGCGGATGGTTCCGCCATGGATCTATTGCTGGCTCATTATCATCACCTTCAAGGCGCTGATGAATTCTTTCAGAATATGCTGAATCGGCATGGGGACATTCGCTGGAGTGAGTGGGCTCAAACTCACCCGGGTGTTGGAGAAAGGCTGGCGAGTATTCAGAGTCGCAGTCGTTCCGGTGAAACCGACGATCAACTGACGCCACTGGATCAGCGTCTGACGGCCTGGTTACAGTGGGACTCTGATCAGAAAACAGAGGAAGTTTTACCTGCTTCAAACTGATCAGAACTGTTCAGTCATAGACGCTTAAAAAACCATAAATACTTAAAAGTCATAGACGCTCAAATTCCACGGCGTATTGTCCGGGGATGATCCGTCCCTGAAATATTCGTGTGCGTGGGTAGCGTTCTTTCAGTAGTTCCAGCAGTTCGCGTTTGATGGCTGCCGGTGTACAGGCGCCAAAGTAAACGGCGTTCACTTCACTGGGTTCAAATGGCATGTCGGTGTACCAGTCCTGAGCGGGTCTGCCGGCATCCCCCACCACTTCGCGCAATTTGTGAAAACATCTCCACTCGTCTTCGGCAGAGCAGTGTGGAGGCTTGTAGGTAAATTTGGCTTCAAAATATCCTTGAGGTTCGGAATAGTCCTTTGCCACATAGGGTTCGCCCCCCATGATGACGGACATCTCTTCCCTCAGCGTTGAAATCTCGGGGCGTGCTCCGCGGTAGTCCATTTTCACCGGGTGAGGATGCGTGGTGAACTCGCCCACCTGAAAGCGTATGGCGATGCCCTGATGTTGTTCGGCGAATTGTTGCCAGGCGATCAGGTTGTCTGCCTTGCCGCTGAAGCTGCAAATACGTAATGAACGCGCGTATGAGCGCCAGTCACTCATCAACTCTTCCAGAACGTTCAGGCGTTGATCCACCACTCGGGAGAGCAGTTCCTTCAGTACGTCATAGGCTTCTTCGGGCGAGGCAAAGCGTTCTTCCTTGCGCCAGCGCCGAATGGCATTGATCAGTGGTGTGCTGCCCCTGGGGTCATCTTTTGCAAAGATCATGGCGGTGGCCATTTTTATGGCTGCCTGAAGAAGCATCTGAGGCTCAAAGTTCAGGTGTGATTCGTGGTTCAGCTCAAAGGGATCCTTGAACAGATGGGGAGAGCTCCAGCGCAGGGCGCGAGCTTCCAGAATCCGCTTGCCGCTGGCGGCACCGCAATATTTGACCAGAGTTTCCGGGGATTGTGAGGCCACTCGTTATTACCTTTTATAACCAAATCATTGATAGCTATGCTATCGGCAGGGAGCGAAAATCTTTGAGCTTTCAGTGAAGCAAGCCTCAAATTGCGATGGTGCAAAGGCGCTGCCAGAGATACAATAAGCCCCGTTTTTCAACCGCGATCTTGAGGAATATCATGGATTTTACCGGCGCACATATCTTGTCTATTAAGCAATTTGAGCGGGCGGATATTGAGCGGGTGTTCAAGGTCGCTGACTCCATGGAGCCCTACGCCCAGAGGCGTCGTGTGACTCGTGTCCTTGAAGGCGCCATTCTTGGCAACATGTTCTTTGAACCCAGCACCCGGACTCGGGTCAGCTTTGGCTCAGCGTTCAATCTGTTGGGTGGGGAAGTGCGGGAAACGACCGGTTTCAAAAACTCTGCTATTGCCAAGGGTGAGTCACTCTACGATACCGCTCGCGTGCTTTCAGGTTACAGTGATGTGATCTGCATGCGTCATCCAGAGTCGGGTTCTGTGGCCGAATTTGCTGGGGCCAGTCGGGTTCCTGTGATCAACGGCGGTGACGGTGCCAATGAGCACCCCAGTCAGGCTTTGCTGGATCTGTACACCATTCGCAAAGAGCTGGCCGATCGAGGCCGTTCTCTGGATGGGTTGCGTATCGCCATGATCGGCGACCTAAAGCATGGGCGTACCGTGCACTCCCTGTGCAAGCTTCTGTGCCTGTTTGATAATATCCATGTGACTCTGGTATCACCGCCGGAGTTGGCGATGCCTGAGGCGGTAACCGAAAACATGCGTGAGGCGGGGTTGAAAGTGGTGGTGTCGGAAGATCTGGCGCACGGCATTGGCCATGTCGATATCGCTTACGCGACTCGTATTCAGGAAGAGCGGTTTACCTCCAAAGAAGAGGCCAATCTCTACAGGGGCCGCTTCCGTCTTAACCAGGCTATTTACACTCAGTACTGTGAGCCGAATACGGTAATTATGCATCCGCTCCCCAGAGATTCACGGGAGGATGCCAACGAGCTGGATAACGACTTGAACCTGAACCCTAATCTGGCGATTTTCCGGCAGGCGGATAACGGCGTACTGGTGCGTATGGCGCTGTTTGCTCTGATTCTGGATGTCGTGGATCAGGTGGATGCCTGCGCTCGCGACGTGAACTGGTACTCCGGCAGTCGCTAATTGTTTCTGATTCCAGATTCTTTCTGATGACTGCTCTGCACAATTACAGTTCGGAGCGGATGCAAAACCACAGCAGGCAGTGAGTATTCGGCGCAGCGTTTACGGAGTTGCTGTTTTGGTAAGAGTGCACTTCCCCACGGCTTAATGTGCCGTCACCATCGCTGTCATATGTACTGAACAGACCGACAAAAGAAGCGTATTCGGCTTCGCTGACCCTGCCATTCTTGTCCTCATCCAGCTTGCTGAAACGTTTTTTCAGCAGAGCCTGACGTTTTGCCTGATCAATGGTTTCGTATTCACCAAAGCTGATGTGGCCGTCGCGGTCATGATCCAGTTGAACGAACAGCGACTTTTTCTTTTCTGATACTTCTTCCAGTGTGATCGTCGTGTCGCCGTTGAGGTCATATTTCGCCAGTAGCCAAGGCTGCTGTTGTGTATGCTGCGAAGATTGAAGCTGAGAAGATGTGAGCTGTATGGAAGGGGGCTGAAGAGGCGATGTGTCAGCCATCAGGCCCTGAGAGACAAAACCGGTGAGCCAGATAAGGCCGGCGGCAGCCAGGTGTGCTGTGCCTTTTAAGCTTTTCATGGTACATCCCCCAAGATGATATTTCCCCAACAGGACATTTGTTAAAGCAGCGTGTTGTCGGAATTTTTTGTGACTGGCCAAGTATTTTTGATAACAGTTTAGGGGGGCGTGTTGGCGCGTACTGCAACGTTTATCACAAAATCAGACTTTTTCTGGTCTCGAACGGGAAGAATGTAGACTTTACGCTCAAGCTTTCCAGGCGCATATAGCAAATTGCTATCAATTCGATGGAGGGCGGGGCTTAAGAAAGGTAGGGCTGGATGTATTCAATGACGTGTTGCGCGCTTTCGGGTGTGGGTAATACTCGATCGGCACCTGCCTGCCGCGCTTGTGATACCAAGTCGTCACCTTGGGAGTCTGACATCAACAGTATGGCTTGTGGCTTGGGGGGCTGTGGTTGATCTGGTTGATGTGATTGATCCAGCTGACGGAGTTGCTCACAGACTTTGATACCAGCCATGTCGGACAGATCCATACCCAGCAACAACAGTTCAGGTTGCAGACTTTGAGTCAGCTCCAGACACTCCTCGCCAGATTCCGCGGTCACAATGTTGAACAGTGGGCGCAGTTGCGTGCTGATCATCTCCAGCAGCTCATGGTCATGGTGAGCGACGAGCAGGGTTTTGTCGTGACTGGTTTCTTCCTTGCTGACACGGTTTCGTCCCAGCGTTTTGGCGCGATAAAGCTGATTGTCTGCCTGCTGTATCAAGTCACTCAGTTTGCTGCGGTTGGTTTGTTGGCAGGTAGCGATACCGGCACTGGCCGTAACAACAGTGGCCGTCGCAGAGGACTTGTGAGGAATCTGTAATTCAAAAATTGCACGGCAGATGTTTTCACCCACCAGTGTGGCGCCATCAAGGTCGGTATTGGGAAGCAGGGCAATAAACTCTTCCCCGCCATAGCGGGCGAGAAGATCCGTCGGGCGTCGCAAGCTGGACTGCACTGCGTCTGCGACTTTTTTCAGGCACTCATCACCGACGGGATGACCGTAGGTATCGTTGAACTGTTTAAAGTGATCAATATCCAGCATCACAATCGATAGCGGCTTCTGTTGGCGTTTGGCCAGTGCCCACTGTTGTTCTGCCAATTCGTTAAACGTGCGGCGATTGTAGAGGTAGGTGAGGCTGTCCCGCTGGCTCAGAATTTCGAGCTGATCGTTCATGGCGCGCAGCTGGTTTCGCATGCCGACAATGCGTTGCATCGCCCGGATTTTGGCTTTTAAAATGATGGGACTGACAGGCTTGGTGAGGTAGTCGTCGCCGCCGACTTCAATACCTTCTTCGACACTCTGGTCATCTGTCTTGCCGGTGACGAAAATAATGGGAACCCAGTGCTCGCCCAGCCATTCACGCATCAAGCGGGTGGTTTCAAAACCGTTTAGCCCGGGCATTTCCACGTCCATAATGATCATGTCAAAAGGCGTGTGCTCGATCATCTGCAGTGCCGCTTCGCCGCTGGAGGCGACGACAGGCTCGTGGCCGGCATCGCGGATATAGCCGCTCATGGCATACCTAAGGGTCGCGCTGTCCTCCACCAGCAGTATCCGCAGTGTGGTGGCTGGTGAATTTTTAGAAGGGCTATACATGGCAGGTATGACTATCCATTAGCTGTCAGGCTATCTAATAGAGCTTTGCTTTCTGTTGGAAATTGGCTTCCTATTAGAACTTTTTTCCTATTAGGGCTTCCCTTCGTCATGTAGATCATTGCTTTCTCATGGCGTTTTACGTGACATCACTTTACCCCAATACCCGCGGGGTGCAAGGCGTTTTGGCTTCAATGCAG